>JAITQJ010000134.1 GCA_031288955.1 Planctomycetaceae bacterium
ATCGCACAAGACCCTGCTCTCGCTGCCTGGTATGCAACCGAAGGTAATCAGTTCATTGATGTTTCCCTTGCGCACGAGGTTGTCCGTTGTGCGGCTGCCCCTTTTATGGCGTGTCCGTCTGACGGCAACGGCAACAAACTTTCGGTAAACTTTAGACAATACTGGATGGGACCAGCGAGGATGGGGGGGCTGCAAGAAGGACGCAACGGTAACTACAAGATGAGTATGGGAGATTACGCAGGGGTGATAACGGATACTCAAGGATCGGCAGATGACCGCCTTAAAGAGAGTTACTCCCGCGGAGCCTTTCAAACTCTAACCGAAACGGGTATGAGCGACATCACAGATGGAACCAGTAATACCGCAATGATTAGCGAACGTGTTACCGGTGACGGTGTGGAAGAGTCCGATACAGCCGGCGGTCACATTTTTCAACGCGTGTACTGTAGAGATGCTGCTGTGATAAGCGACGGCGGTAACACAGCAGCGTTTGGGGGCGCACGGTATGGGGGTAATCACGTCTTTTGTCCTCAGGCTCTTCTCAATGTCTGCGAAGGAAAGCGTTATAGAACCAATGCCGGCGGCACCGATACTCCTAAGACATCCGGCTTGGCGGGAACGATGTGGTACTGCGGAGCGGGGGCGTTTTCGTGGTACAGCCACATTTTACCGCCTAATGGACCTTCCTTTGTCAGCTCACGACTGGTAGGTGATATGTCTCGTACTTGTCTCGTTCCGCCGACGAGTTATCACACGGGGGGCGTGAACGTTGCCCGCTGCGATGCTTCGGTCGCCTTTGTTACGGAAACGATTGACTGCGGAAATCTCAGCGGTGCGCCGTTGGCATCGAATCCGAACAACACCGGACGGTCGCCGGCTTCGCCGGGCGATTACGCCGATGACAGAGAGACGGCTGATGGACGGATAATTTCGGGACCCGATTCGCCGTCAAACTTCGGCGTTTGGGGTGCGTTCGGTTCCCGCGCAGGCGGGGAAGCGGTATCGCCGTAGTTTTTTTCAAATGGAAAATTGACAATGGAAAATGGAAAATTATTTTTTGTTGTCAATTTTCTATTTTCCATTGTTCATTCATTACTAACCATAATACTTATGAAACACTTAATTACCATTACACTACTTGTTGTTACATTAGCCGCAAGCGGCTGCGGACAGCGGGGATTAAAAGGACTTGTTAAAGTCAGCGGGACGATTACACTTAACGGTCAGCCTTTTGAGGGGGCTTCGATTTTGTTCTTGCCGCAAACGCCGGACACCCGGTCAGCAAGTGCATTGAGCGATGCCGGCGGCAATTTTCAGATAACGACGCTGCAATCCAATGACGGCGTACAGCCGGGGGACTATTTGATTTCGGTATCGAAAGTCCGGTTGGAAGGCGGCACTCCGTATGAGGAATTACTCGCACTGGGGCGGGCGGGAAGAGAGAACGAGATTAAGAAGCCGACCCGGATAGAATCGGTGCCGGAGAAATACCTCAAAGCGGAAACGTCGGGCTTGAAAATAACTGTCAAACCGGGTAGAAACGATAAACTGGTGCTGACTCTGGAAGGCGAACCGGCAGGAAAACGTTAGATGAGAAACGATTGAAACGAGAATTTTTTTCATATCCCTTCATTCACCCTTTTACCCCCTTAACGACAATGACCAACTTAACTACGATGACTACACGCCGTCATTTTTTACGGCGTTCGCTGCAACAGTCCGCCGGTCTTGCACTCGGTACTGCCGTGCCGTACATTTTTTCCAGCGTTCAACCGCTGCGTGCCGAAGCACCGAGCGACCGAATTCGGCTCGGCTGCATTGGAGTCGGCTGTCAGGGCAAAATTGATGCCCGCGATTTTTCTCCGCACGTGGACATTGCTGCCCTCTGCGATGTGGATTCATCGCATCTCGACTTTGCCCGAAACGACTCACGGATTACCCGCGGAAAGAAAGTAGATACTTACAAGGATTACCGCAAAATCCTTGACCGCAAAGACATTAACCTCGTTTCTATCGTAACGCCTGACCATTGGCACGTCAAAATTGCCATTGAAGCCCTTTTGGCAGGCAAACACGTGTTCTGCCAAAAGCCGCTTTCACTGACCATCGAAGAAAATCAGTTGATTCGGGCTGCGTGCAAGAAAAGCGACCGAGTTTTTGCTGTCGGAACACAACAGCGCAGTGCGGTTGAACAATTTATGACCGCTATTCTGATGGTACAAAAGGGACTTTTAGGGGACATTAAAAAGGTTACCTGTTGTCTCGGCGGCGGTAAGTTCTGTCCTCCGATTCCCAAAGGGGAGGTTCCGGCAGAACTCGACTACGAAAAGTGGACGGGACCGGCACCGTTTAACGAATACATTGCCACACCGGATAAAAGCGGGCGGGCTTGGATTCCCGAAGATGGTTCGTGGCCGCAGAACAGCCGAACGCATTTTGAATTCCGCTGGTGGTACGAATACTCCGGCGGTGCCTTCACTGATTGGGGGGCGCATCACATTGACATCGCTCTTTGGCTGCTGGGTCAGAATGGTCCCGGTCAAGGTCCGGTTAGTTTCAATCCGCTTTTTGCCGAACATCCGGTTCCGTTTGAAAAAGGGTATCCGACCGTTACCAATCAGTACAACACAGCAATGAAGTTCGATATTGAATGCAAATTTGCAGAGATAGATACCGTGATGCGCGTTGTCAGTAACAGCCCTGACGGCGGCGGTATTTTGCTTGAAGGCACGAAGGGACGAATTCACGTCAATCGGGAGCGTATCAAGGGAAAACCGTTTGAGGAAATCGGCGGTAAATATCTTGCCGATGGTTACGGTGAATACTATCAGAATATGCCGGAACTGCAAAAGGTGCTGCCGTATGAAGATTATGTGAAACTTTACAAGGGAAAGACTCTTGACCCCGGTGACGGAGCGGAGTCGTACCGGAAGGAACACAAAGTCAACGTTATCCGCTGCATTAAAGAGGGCGGGTTACCTGTTTCCGATGTGTTCACGCATACTCAAACGATGAACGCCTGCCATCTTTGTGCGATTTCCGCCCGGTTGGGGCGGGAGGTGAAGTGGGACCCCAAAACGGAAAAGACGGGCGATACAGAGTCGCAATCATTCATTGCCCGCAAACGGAGGAAAGGTTATGAAATTGAGAGTTAGCACGCGCTGACGCTTTGCAAAGAGCATTAGAACATCGTGAAATTTCCCTAACGGGAGGGTAATTCCTCCCGCTCTTGGGCGTTTGCTTTTTGTGTCTTTCGTGGTTAGACACCAAAGCACCGATGTCATAAAGACATTTACTGGTAACTCTTTGGTAAAACGAGTTTTTCCAACGGACGTTTCATTCGGGTGTACCAATGTTCTTCTTCAGGATGAATCGCCTTAATCAAGACCGTAAAGATACCGGCGAGTTTGCCCGCTAATATGTCGGCAAAAACCTGGTCGCCGGCAATTGCTGTCGCTTTGCGGTCAAAGTGCATCTCTTTCAACGCCGTTTTACAGCCGAAAGGCAGCGGTTTAAGAGCCGGTGCAACAAACGGCACCTGAATTATATCCGCTATCGGTTTGATGCGCCGCGCCTTGCCGTTCGACAAAATACACAAACCGATTTCCGCCCGCTTCATCGTTTCAAGCCAATGAACGGCTTCCGGTTCCAACACATTGGAAGTATAACGCTTCAGGGTTGAATCAACATCGAGCAGCAGCGACCGGATACCGTATTTTTGTAACAATTCCGGTGTCAGGTCTGCAATCGACGGCAAATACAGGTCTGGTGTGAACAAAGTCATCGTCTTTTAGGTTCGTAGCCGGCAGAGCGGATTGATTCGCAAAAGGCTTTTTCCGTTGAACGAAACACCGTACCGGCGGCGGCAACAACGTTTTCCTCTATCATAATACTGCCGAGGTCGTTCGCTCCAAACGATAAACCAAGCGTACCGATTGTCAAGCCTTGCGTTACCCAACTCGATTGTATTGTTGGTACATTATCCAAGAACAAACGTGAAACGGCAAGAAATTGCAGATATTCCCAAGAGCCGGTCTTCGGACAACCACAACCTTTTCCGCCGAGTTGCGTGTTTCCCGGCTGAAAAGTCCAGGGAATAAATGCCGTAAAACCGTTTTGTCCCGCCGCAAGGATTTCGTCCTGTAAATCCCGTATCCGCTGCAAATGTTCAACACGTTCTTCCAGCGTTTCTAAATGTCCGAGCATCATCGTTGCAGAACCTTTTCCGCCGAGTTGAAACCAAATCCGGCAGACGTTGAGCCAGCGGTCTGCCGTTGCTTTTTTCGGACTAACGATGTGCCGCACGCGGTCAACGAGAATTTCGGCTCCGCCGCCGGGCAGAGAACCGAGACCGGCAGAACGCAGACGCAGCAAAACATCACGCTCGGACATAGCAAAACGGTCAGCAAAATACACAATTTCCGTTGGAGAGAAGCCGTGAATGTTAACATCGGGATAATGCTGCTTCATTGTCCGCAGCATCTTTTCATACCAATCAAAAGGCAGAGACGGATGCAGTCCGCCCTGAAGCAGAATTTGTTTTCCGCCAAGTTGAACAGTTTCTTCGATTTTACCGAGAAGCGTTTGTTCATCAATAACGTAAGCGTCGGCATCGGTTTCACTCCGGTGAAAAGCGCAAAACTTGCAGCCGCTGATGCAGATGTTGGTATAATTGATATTGCGTTCGACGTTGTACGTGCGGACATTGCCGGGGTGAATCTGCTGCGTCTTTTGAGCGGCAGCGCGTCCGATTGCCGGCAAATCCGTGCTTCGCAGTAAATCAACGGCTTCGTTAAAAATCATTCGGGACATTATATTGTCCGGTTGGCGATTGCCAGTTGTTCTTTCGTCGGGGCAATCAATTTCTGTTCCAGCGGGTCAAACTGAACCGCCGACTGTGTCCTGACGGCGATGTCGCAAAGATGGCTAATGTTGTCGCTCCGCAAGGCATCTTTAAGCGTCGAACCCGGCTGTTCTCCCGACTTAATCGAATGGATAAAATCGTCAATGTGATTCGCATTCGCCGTCCGTTTAAGCATCGGCTCTTTATCGCCGAGCGGTATTTGTAACAACTTCGGGTCGCTCGCACTCAAACCTTTGCTTTCCGCATTTGTTCCCCAAATGTTCGGGTCGCCGCCCTCCAAACCGGCACCCCGCCGAACTTCTATCCAGCCCGTCTCGCCGATAAAACGTGTCCGGTCGCCGCCCGTCTTGAACGTGAACGGAACGGCACCGAAGCGAATGTTCATATTCCAGTTATAAACGCAATCGTAAAGTCCCTTGACCGGAATCTCCGCCGTCCCTTCAACGGTCATCGTGCCGCTCAAATCAGCATCGCTTCCCCAGACCATAATGTCCAGCGGATGCGCCCCCCAACCCGCCAGATAACCGATGCTGTAATCATAAATCCAGTACGTTCCGTTCGGTCGGCAGCGGTCATTGGTATAAGGACGTTTTGCTGCCGGTCCTGTCCACATTGCATAACCGTCTTCGCCTAAATCTGCCGGTAGCGGAACTTCCTGCGTCGAACCGCCGGCACCGCCGTTAGGCGCATCGACTTCAAGAGCCGTGATTGCACCGATAACGCCCCGCCGCACGAGTTCGCAGCCTTTCCAGCAATGCGGCAGACTGCGCTGCTGAGTGCCGTATTGAAATGTTAAACCGCTTTCGGCAAACGCTTTTCGGCAGGCGGCATTTTGTCCCAGCGACAAGCCAAGCGGTTTGGCAACGTGTGTATGTTTTTTCGCTTTACACGCTTCCAGCGCAATCGGAACGTGCCAATGGTCGGGCGTAACAATCAGTACGGCATCAATGTCGTCCCGCTGCAAAATTTCGCGGTAATCAAGATATGCTTTGCCTTTGCAGGCGGCAGCGATACCGTTTCTGCGGCTCTTAAAACAGTCGGCAACGGCAACGCTTTGGGCTTCCTTAACCTGCTGTGTCCAACTGAACACCATTCGTCCGAGTCCGCCGACACCGATGTGCGCAACGGTAATGCGTTCGCTTGGAGCGGCTTTTTGTCCGCTGCCGAAAACGCTTTCCGGCACGATGAACGGCGAAGCCGCAAGTCCAGCCGCCTGAAGAAAACGGCGGCGATGGATAAGCCTTTGGTGAATTCTTTTCATTACGGTACCTTATGAATTTTTTGTTGTTTCGTTTGGTTAACCTTCAGCCTTGTTGCAAAGTAATTTTGTATCCCCTCTCTTTTACTTCGTTTGTTGCCCTTTCGGTTTTTGTTTACTTTGACCTTGGACGGCTCCGCTGTGCAATGCCGTGTAATAAACGCCGGGATGCTTGCTCGTAAAAAGCCCCTGTTCATTCGGAATAAGTCCGTTGGTGTTAGGCACATTCATCTTCTCCGCCTCCGCAGGCAGTATCGTCTCCGGCGTAACCGGCACGGCATTATCGTAACGCACCAAAACATAGGCAGTTTCTTCAGGCGAACCGGCAGAAGGACAGTGGAAATACTTGTCCGCCTCCTTGCCCAAATACGGCTTTATCGCCGCCTGCCACGTCTGCCAATCGCCCTCCGGCATTTTGCCGCTGTGTTCCTTTTCGTACAATAATAATGCCAACGTCAGGCACTTCATATTGTCACAGCAATCACTCCTATCAAACGCTTTGCGAGCCGCATCGGTTGCCGGAACAAAGAGATTCAATAATATGTTGCTGATATTTTCCGACCGGCTGCGGACAGAAAGGTAACGGAATGGATTACTGGAGACACGACTCTTCACAAAGGATTTTTCATCAAATACCGCAGCGGTTTGCTTCGCCTGCGCAAAAAAATCGTTGAACTGGCGGAGAACGGCGTTTCTATCAAGACTCCAACGCAGCCAAAGCCATTTTGCCAGAACATCAAACTCCCATATACCATCGCCGGTATTAACGTAAAAATCACTCCTGAATGTATCCTGAATACTTCCGAGACCAAAGAAACGCTCTGTTTCCAAACATTCTGCAAATGTACACCTATCCGGCAGCGATTGAATTTCTTTCAAAAAGTGTTCGAGTTGTCCCTTGGTCGGCTGATGTTCGGGATTGCCGCCGACACCTGCCGCTGAACCCTCAATGGCAAGACCGACGAGCGAGCCGACAAGCGTCCCAAGTTTCGACACGTGCCTGCCGAGACGATGAATAGTAATGGTATCGTAGATTGCTCCGTCAATGTCGCCGATGCCGATGCGGTAATTGGCCCGTGCCTGAACACTTCTTGCAATTTCTCTGTTTATATGACAGTTTTGCCTATCGATACCGAGCATAGGGTCATTCTCGTTTTTCCGCACAGAAGGAGAACGATATGCCGGTTTGCGTACCGCCTCGCCTACCAAATCAATGAAAGGATTAGCACCGGCAAGATAATCCTTCATCAAAGGATATTGTTCCAAAGTCCAGACTTTCTGCACCACTCCGTTGTGGACATCGCTGCGCACTTCCGCAATATCCTTATCCTTATCCTTATCCTTATTTTTTTCGGGAACATAAATCTTTTGAATATAATGTCCGACCAGCGGCTCGACTCCTTCTTTCGCAAGCGTCGGTTTAACGTTTGGGTCGAGAGCGAGTTTTTCATAAACCTGCAAGCAGTACGTTTCGGCA
>JAITQJ010000189.1 GCA_031288955.1 Planctomycetaceae bacterium
TTATTCATTCTTAATTATTCATTCTTAATTTTCCATCCGCCTGCCCGCTTGCAATGCTGCACGTATGTTGATACAATGAACGTCTATGTCTAACAACACACTCAAGATTGCTGTTGTCGGCGGCGACGGTACTGGTCCCGAAGTAACCGCCGAAGCCGTCAAAGTTCTCAAAGCCGTTGGGAAAATTGAAAATATCGAAATGCAATTCGACGATTTTAACATCGGCGGAAACCGGTATCTGAAAACCGGTATCACGATTACCGATGACGAATTGGCAGCACTCCGCCGGTATTCTTCGATTTTACTCGGTGCTGTCGGTCATCCTGATGTTCCGCCCGGTATTCTGGAAAAATCGCTGCTGCTGCGTATGCGTTTTGAGTTCGACCAGTATATCAATCTGCGTCCCGTCAAGTTGCTGCCCGGCGTTGAAACTCCGCTTAAAGGGAAAGGACCGGACGATATTGATTTCGTTGTCGTTCGGGAAAATACAGAAGACCTCTATACCGGTGCCGGCGGCTGTATGAAAAAAAACACGCCCGATGAAGTCGCAACGCAAACGGCAATTTATACCCGCAAAGGCACGGAGCGGTGTATCCGCTGGGCTTTCGAGTATTGCCGCAAACGCAATAATCCGAAGGGCAAACGGCTCACGCTCGTCGCTAAAACGAACGTATTGACATTCGGACACGGCCTTTGGAAACGGACGTTTGACGAAGTTGCGGCGGAATATCCTGACATCAAGACTGATTACAACAATGTCGATGCGTGCTGTATGTGGATGGTGAAAAATCCTGAATACTACGATGTTATTGTTACAACGAATATGTTCGGCGACATTATTACGGACTTGGCGGGCATTTTGCAGGGCGGAATGGGTGTCGCCGCGGGCGGCAATATCAATCCGGACAAGGGCGGCTGCAGTATGTACGAGCCGATGGGAGGCAGTGCGCCGAAATACACAGGCAAAAATGTCATCAATCCGATAGCCGCAATCAATGCAGCGGCGATGCTCTTGGAGCAGGAAGGTTACACTTCGGCTTCGCAGCGTGTGATGAAAGCGATAACCGTTGTAACCGGCAGCAAAATGAAGAGTCAGTCGGCTGGCAAGATGGGATTCAGCACAACAGAAGTCGGCGATTTGGTAGGCGAAAATCTTTGAAGTCTGCGCTGAAGTCGGCGATGAATGATGAAAGAAGATAGATGCCGTATTTTTTGTGCTGTTTTTTATTTGCTTATTCCGGCGGGGAATTGACTTTTAACGGTGCCGGCGGATAATGGAGGATAGTTCTCTTTTATCAATTATCAAGATGTCCCGTTATCAAAGTGCCAAAGGTTTGTATGGTGAATTCGGAATTGATACCGATGCGGCTCTCGCTGCACTTGCCAAAGTCAGAATATCAATGCACTGCTGGCAAGGCGATGATGTCAGCGGCTTTGAAAATGCCGCTTCACTCACCGGCGGTATTCAGGCAACCGGCAATTATCCGGGAAAGGCACGCAATCCCGCCGAACTCTTTGCCGACATCGAAAAAGCGTTTTCACTCATACCGGGCAGACACAAAGTCAACGTTCACGCCTGCTACAGCGTTACGGAAAAAAAGGTTGACCGCAACGAATTGGAACCGAAGCATTTCGCCGCCTGGATTGACTTTGCGAAACGTATCGGTGCCGGTCTTGATTTTAATCCCACGTTTTTCTCGCATCCGAAGGCAGACGGCGGTTTGACGCTTTCGCATCCCGATAAGAAAATCCGCAAGTTTTGGATTGAACACGGTAAATGCAGCCGCAAAATCGCCGAAGCCTTCGGAAAGGCTCTCGGTGTACCGGCACTGAACAACCTTTGGATACCGGACGGTTATAAGGACATTCCTGCCGACCGGCTTTCGCCCCGCAAGCGGCTCAAAGAATCGCTGGACGAAATTTACAGCGAGGAATTGAAAAGCCGGTACATTATCGACAGCGTGGAGTCAAAGGTTTTCGGTATCGGTTTGGAATCCTACACTGTCGGCTCGCACGAGTTTTATCTGACTTATGCTGCCCGAAACAAGGTGCTGTGTCTTTTGGATTCGGGACATTATCATCCGACGGAGGTTATTTCCGACAAGATACCGGCACTGCTGCTGTTCTTTGACAAGTTGGCTTTACACGTGACCCGTGCGGTGCGCTGGGACAGCGACCACGTGGTGCTTTTTGACGATGAACTTCGGGAAATTGCGAAGGAAATAGTCCGCAATAAGGCGTTGGAACGCGTGTTGATAGGGCTTGATTTCTTTGATGCGAGCATCAACCGGATAGCGGCTTGGGTTGTCGGAATGAGGAATATGCAGAAGGCGTTATTGTATGCGCTGCTGCTGCCGAATGAACGTTTTGCGGCAATGCAGTCGGCGGGACAGTTTAGCGAATTGATGGCAATGCAGGAGTCGTTCAAGTTGTATCCGCTCGGCGATGTTTGGGACGAATTTTGCCGCCGTCAAAATGTGCCGCTCGACAAGAATTGGTTCAAAAATGTGCAAATATATGAAAATACCGTTTTGGCGAAACGGTAAAAGCGGCAGTCCTGTTCGGCAACCTCTTGCAACGCTTTGCCGACTCGATTTTGCCGCCGATTTCGCACAAAACTTTGGTGTGTTGCGGCATAAAATATGTTATAGTGGTACTGCACTGGTTTTTTATCCCTTTACTCAACCGGAGGAACTATGTCTCGCTTATCTCTTTCCCGCCGTCATTTTCTGAAAACGACCGGCATTTTTGCCGTCCCGCTCGTTTTCCCAGCCAAGATTTTCGGCAAAGACGGCGCAACCGCCCCCAGTAACAAAATCACGCTCGGCTTTATCGGCTGCGGACACCGCGGCCGCCACGACCTTCGGCGGATGCTCCGCCAGCCCGACGTGCAACTCCTCTCCCTCTGCGATGTTCAGCAGGCACGCCGTAATGAAACCCGTGATTATCTCGCAAAAACATACAATATCAACATCAGCGCAGAAAACATCTATCGTCATTTCCGCGATGTTCTTGACCGGAAAGACATTGATGCCGTTCTTATCGCTACCGGCGACCATTGGCACGCCCACGCCTCCATTTACGCAGCCCAAGCCGGTAAAGATGTCTATTCTGAAAAACCGTGCGCCATCACGATTGACCTTTGCCGGCAACTTGCCGCAGCGATGAGGCGGTACGGTACCATTTTTCAAGCGGGAACGCAGCGGCGGAGTTTGAGCAACTTCAAGTGCGCTGCCGAACTTGCCCGAAGCGGGAAACTCGGCAAACTGAAAGAAGTTCACGCGGCAATCTATTATTTGAATGTCCGCTACGATTGGCTGCCCGCTCAACCGCTGCCGGAACAGGACATTTGCGATTGGGATATGTGGCTCGGTCCTTCACCGTGGAGACCGTATAACTACGAATATGTCAAGGGAAGTTGGCGGGGACATTACGACTTCGATTCGGGAGCGAAGCACCACGACTGGGGGGCGCACACCGTTGACCTCTGTCAATGGGCGGTCAATGCCGATGGTTCCGCTCCTGTAAAATACTGGGCGGAGGGACACCGTATGTTCGGTGTTTATGGAAACGGCGTTAAACTCGTGATGCGTCCCGACGGCTGGATGGGACTTGGTAATTGTGCCGTCCGGTTTGAAGGCGAAGACGGCTGGGTCGAAACCGGCGACAGCGGACGGATTGCGGTTTATCCCGATTCGCTGCGTGATGAATTACGTGTTGACCCCGCAACTTACGGCGGCAAAGACGGGGGAACGCACGGCGAAGACCCGATTACGCATATCCGCAACTTCTTCGATTGCGTCAAGACTCGCGAACAACCGGTGTGTAACGCAGACATCACTGCCGGAACGCATATTGCCTGCCACGCATCGGCATTGTCCTGGCTCTTGAAGCGGGAACTGACATTTGACCCGAAGACGGATACATTTACGGACGAACAGGCAAACCGGATGCGGACCCGTGAATGGCGGGAACCGTGGATAGTTTAGACCGCTTTTCGTTATTATTGAACTACAAAGCAAATACCCGAACGTTAACCCCCCCCCTGTTTTAGTGATGAAGCACTCCATTTTCCTTACCGCATCTTTGCTCTTTGCAATGATTTTTCTCCCCGCCTTGTCGCAGGGAGACGATTTGACACAGACGAACGTCAAGATTCTTCAGGATATATTTCGTCAGGATATATTCCGGCAGGATACCGGCAGCAAGCCGAATGACGACCAGTTGCACGCTGCATCCGAAGCAATCCGGCAACTGACCGAACAGGGAACCGATGCGGCTGTCCCTGAACTGAAAAAGTTACTCGCTGTCGCAGAACTCAATACCGTTGTCCGAACGGCACTGGTCAATATCGCCTATAAAGCGGCAGCGCAAGATGCGGCGGCAATTTTTTCCGCTCCCGCTATCGCTGCTTTGCGGGAATCTCTCGAAACCCTCAAAGGCAGGAACCTTGCCGGTGTTATTGAGTCGCTCGGTAATATCCGCGACGCAATGTCAGTCCGCCGGTTTGTCCCGTTATCAAAATCAGAAGAGGAAGCGGTTGCCAAAGCAGCAATCCTCGCATTAGGAAAAATCGGCAGCAATGTCGAAGCCTTCTCTGCGTTACAGGACGTTCTGAAAGAAACTCATTCAAAATACCGATTCGATGCGGCGAACGCCCTGTTAATCGCTGCCGAACGTTTCCTTGAACAGAACGACCGCGGTGCGGCGTTGAAAATTTACGGACAACTTCGGGAACTCAAAGAGTTTCCGGGCGTGCAATCGACTGCCCTGCGGACTTATGTTTTATTGACGGAAAACACAGACGGTCTGCCCCTTTTTATATCGCTCCTGAAAGTGAATGACAATTCACAAGTGAATGACAATTCACAAGCGAATGACAATTCACAAGCGAATGACAATTCACAGTGGAAGACCGTCATTGATTTGGCAAACCAGTTGCAATCGCCGCAGACGGGCAGAATTATTCTTGATAATTTCGGTTCGCTGCCCAGTGAAAAGAAGGCGGAACTCCTCGCCGTTATCGGTATCCGTAAAGACCGCAGTGTGCTTGACGATTTAATCAAAATCGCCTCCGGCAATAATGCCTCCGGCAATAACCGTGGTATGAATAACCGTGTTATGAATAACCGTGTTATGCAGGTTGCCAGCGTCAAAGCCCTCGGCAATATCGGCGACCCGAAAGCAGTCGATGTCTTATTGTCCGCGATGAGTTTTTCAGCGGATACCGATTTGTCCGCTGCCGGAAAGTCCGGTTTAGCAATGCTGCAAGGCGAAGAGATTGACGCAAAGATAATAGAACTGCTCAACAATGACAGCACACAGACGAATATCCGCGCCGCTGCGTTGAATGTCATCGGCGAACGGCGGATACAAAAGGCGAAAGATTCGCTGAAAAAGTTTTTGGTATATCCTTATGCCGATATTCGCATTGCCGCTTACCGCAGTTTTGCGCAAGGAATGAAAGCAGCGCCGGACGATTTGGAATTGATTTTAACGCAATTCGTTCAGACTCCGGCAGCGTCAGAAATGGAGGCGTTAAGAACGGCGCAGATGGAGGCGTTAAAAATAATTTGCGTTAAAATAACCGACCCGAACGAAGCGGTTAATGCCGTTGAAAAAGTTCTCGCCAAGGAGCAAAAGGCGTTAGAATCTGTGCCTGCGAATCGGGCATTTATTCTTGAACTGCTGTTTTTTATCGGCGGAGAAAGGGCGGGAAAAATCGTTGCCGATGCTGCTTATCATTCGGATTCTAATAGTGCTGCTGCCGACAAGGCAACGGAACTTCTCGGCAAATGGATAACGCCGGAGGCTGCCCCTTATCTTCTCGGCATTGCGGAAAAGCATCCGCTTGAAAAGTACCGGATTCGGGCTTTGCGGGGTTATGTCCGCATTATCCGTCAACTTGGCGGAAAATTGCCGCTGGAACAGCGTGCTGAAATGATAAACAAGGCGGAGGCTATTGCCAAGCGGGACGAGGATAAAAAACTCGTTGCCGAAACGAAAAACCGGATTCAAACGATGCTCAAAGGCAAGTTGCTCTTTGACGCTAAAACGTTTGACAACTGGGAGTTCCGCAACAACGAAAAGTCGTTCCGCATCGAAGACGGAGCGATTGTCGGCGGTTCTTTGAACAAGAAAAATCCGCAGAATGAATTCATCTCTACCGCGAAAGAATACGGCGATTTCACGCTCCGTTTGGAAGCGAAAGTTATCGGGGACGGAGCGAATGGGGGAGTTCAAGTCCGCTCGCAGCGTGAAGCACCGGACAGTAAAAAGCCGAACGAGATGATTGGCTACCAGGCGGATATGACGAATAAGGCAAATTTCTGGGGCAGTCTGTATGACGAGAGCCGGCGGAATAAATTCGTTGCCGAGGCGGACATTAACGA
>JAITQJ010000214.1 GCA_031288955.1 Planctomycetaceae bacterium
AGGCTGCAAAGAAAACCGTCAAGAAAGCCGCTAAAAAAGCGGTTAAGAAAGCCGTCAAGAAAGCCCCGAAAAAGGCTTGCAAGAAGTGCAGCAAAAAGGCTGCTTCGACAATCTAGCGGTGATTCACGGAGCGGGATACACTGCCCGCTCCGTGTTTTGATGCCTTGACTTTTTCCCAAAATCGGCGATAATGACACCGGAGTATCACTGGTTGTCTCACACAGTATTGCGTTGATGACTTACGACACTGTTATTATTGGAGCGGGAATGTCCGGTCTCGCTGCCGGCATCCGTCTTGCGCACTATAACCAGCGGGTCTGTATCCTCGAACAACATTATGCTGTCGGCGGTCTCAACTCCTTTTACCGTCAGCGCGGCAGAACTCTTGATGTCGGTCTGCACGCCTTAACCAATTACGTTCCCAAAGGTACCAAGTCCGGTCCGCTGTCCAGGCTGCTCCGTCATCTGCGTTTGACTTGGGACGAACTCGCACTCGTACCGCAAATCGGCAGTGCCATTGCATTTCCCGGTATCCGTTTGAATTTTAATAATCATTTTGAAATTTTCGTCTCTGAAATCGAAAAGTATTTTCCGGCGCAGATTGACGGTTTAATGAAACTCGTCAATCAACTCCTCGATTACGACCAACTTGGTCTCGGTACCTCCGGCGGTTCTGCAAGACAATTCGTTTCGCAATACATTACCGACGCGAAGTTAGCCGATATGATTTTTTGCCCGTTACTGTATTACGGCGGTGCAAAAGAACGGGATATGGAGTTCGGTCAGTTCTGCATTATGTTCCGTTCGATATTTCTTGAGGGCTTCGCCCGTCCGTTCGACGGAGTCCGCCTGATACTGAAGAAATTGCTGAGTAAATTCAAGACGCTCGGCGGTGAACTGCGGCTCCGCTGCGGCGTTGACCGAATCTTTTCCAAACAGGGACGCGTCGAAAAAGTTAAACTGCAAGACGGCAGCGAAATTGAAGCAAAGAACGTATTAAGCAGTGCCGGTTGGCAGGAAACGATGCAACTGTGCGATTGTCCTGCCGCTGTCGAACAAACGCCGTCCAACACCGGTCAACTCGGATTCATTGAGACAATTTCTGTGTTAGATAAAGACCCGAAAGACTTGGGACACAACCGGACGATTATTTTTTTCAACGATTCCGACCGCTTTACATACGAGAAGCCGGGTGCGCTGGTCGATACCCGAAGCGGCGTGATTTGTTCGCCGAACAATTTTGATTACGCCGAATCGCTTGACGAAGGAATGATTCGCATCACGGCATTGGCAAATTACGAACGCTGGAAGAATTTGCCGCCGAGGGAATATCAGGAGCAGAAGCAGTATTGGTACGAACAGACATTGGCATCGGCGGTGCGTTTTATGCCGGACTTCCGCAAGCACGTGATTGATACGGATATGTTTACGCCGACGACAATACGGCGATTCACGGGCAAAGAGAATGGGGCAATTTATGGTGCGCCGCAAAAACAGTACGACGGCAGAACACATCTGGAGAATCTTTACGTCTGTGGAACTGACCAGGGTATGGTCGGCATCATTGGTGCCATCGTCAGCGGCATCACGATAGCGAACCGGTATTTGCTGGCAGAATAAGAGTGATGAAAGAGTACGACTGTTACCGCATCTATGTTGCGTATCCAGAAAATTGGCTTCTTGAAGAGTCGGCGATGGAATCGGCAGACGGTTCGCTGGTGTTATCGAACGGCAGCGGAGCGTTTTGGCTTTTGAAAAAATATCCTTTTGGAACGAATCCTGATGACATTGCGAAAGAGGCAGTTGATGCGATGCTGTCGGAATACGGGGACATTGAGATAGAACGTTTTGATAAGGTGTTGAGCAGCGGCAGAGCGGTGTCGGGATTTGATATGACGTTTTTTTATCTTGATTTGATGAATACGGCGAAGGTTTACTGTTTTGAGCAGGACAGTCAAACGATGGCAGTTTTTTGGCAGACGGGCAACCAGTTGGTGATTAACCAGGACGAAGAGATTTCACTAGAGGACGTTCTTGAAGCGGTAACACATTCGTTTTTTGTGGGCAAGCGTCAAGAACATCATTCGCACAAACACACGCCGGGACACTATTGCGATTGCTGCTGATTTTTCGCTGCCGCTGCCGTTGTGTAAAACTAACCGAACCGTCCAATTTCGGCGTATGAAAGTTTCGTTGCTTTGTCCGCAAGAGCGTGGAGTGTATGCCCCCGATATATCCAAAAAACGAAAAATAAAAACTTTCCCCTTGACATTTGTTCGTTTATGCGGTAGAATAATTTTAGAAAATATGGTACATTGCCATATTGTAATCCCCCAATTGAAAGGAGAACTATAATGTTCACAACACGTTTACCGCAACGCAATGTTGCAAAATCGACCTCTCTAGCGCGAGAGAGAGAGAGAGAGAGACGAATTTGGTAGAATCGGCTTCACGCTAGTCGAACTCCTCGTCGTCATTGCCATCATCGGCATTCTTGTTGCTCTTTTGCTTCCGGCTGTGCAAGCCGCACGGGAAGCCGCCAGACGGATGCAATGCACGAACCACGTCAAGCAAATCAGCCTCGCCCTGCACAACTACGCCGACGTGCACAAAGAGGCACTCCCCTCAAACGGCGGAGTCGATGAGCAAGGGAAGAGGGTGTCGCCAGACGCAGCAGGTACAACTTATGCAAGTGTACTCGTTCACCTACTCCCCTATGTCGAACAGCCGGCTCTCTATGAAAAGTTCAGTTTCGGTGCACCGGGTGGAGTTGTTAGTGCTGGCGGCGGTGCTTGGGGTCTTGACGGTGCAAGTGCCGATGACATTGGCATTATCGAAGTTGCGAAGATAAACTACTTCGTTTGCCCCAGCGGTAACAATTCTGCAAGCAAGTCCAGTACGGGCGGCTTTGTCGCTTCCTACGTCGGCATTGGCGGCGGAACACCGTTCAAAGCAGACGGAAAGACTCCAAACGGTAATAATACTCTTTATCCGTATGACAATTCTCTAACAGATACAGCAACGGGAACAACGGCAGCAGCGTCGT
>JAITQJ010000252.1 GCA_031288955.1 Planctomycetaceae bacterium
TCCCGCAGTTTATCTACACATTCGACTGCCGTATCGACTGCCGTAGCAAAACCGATGGTGAAATCCGAGCCGGTCAAATCGTTGTCGATGGTGCCGGGAAGTCCGATAACCTGTCCGTCCCATTCCTTGCAAAGGTCGATAGCACCGGAGAGAGTTCCGTTTCCGCCGATAGGAATCAGCGCATCGAAACCGTATTTTTTTAATACTTTCGCCGCTTGTTTTACACCTTCGGGCGTTTGAAACCGCTTGCTTCGGCTGCTGTGGAGTATTGTACCGCCGGTTTTCGAGAGACCGGAAACGCTTCGCAGTCCCATTACCGGCGTACCGTTTTCGCCCGGATAAAATTCTTCATTGAGTATGCCTTCGTATCCGTGCTGGATACCATAAACTTCGTCGCCGAGGGTACAAGCGGTGCGGACAACCGACCGCAGACAGGGATTCATACCGGGGGCATCGCCGCCGCTGCAAAGAACACCAATTCGCATTTTTATAAAATAATAGCGTTAAGGAAAACACTTCGTTATAATTTACTCCTGCCCGCAGGTATTGTCAAGACAGGCATTGTCAGGAAAAAAGATGATTCGCGACAAGTTTTTGGTTTCGCTGGGCATTTTGATTTTGCTCGTTGCTGTGCTGGCGGGGGCAGGGCTTTATGCGGTTTATCTCTATCAAAAACAGGTAAGGGACATTGCCTGGCAGGTCAACGTGCTGCCGCTGGCGCATAAAATTGCCGGTCAAAGTGCCGAAATACACGTTGGTTTCGGCGAACTGCGGAGTATCCCGCGAACCCAGTTGCGGCTCTCGCCGCTCCCTGCCGACAATTATCGTACCGTTCTTGAAGACCGATTGCAGAAAACATTTACTGCCGTCAAACAGTCCTGTCAGGAATACCGGCAGGTACTTGACGACCGCATTATGCAAAACGATACCGAAGCCTCCTTTGCCAAGGAAATTGAAACACTGCAACACATCTGCCTTACTGTTCAGGATTTGGAAACAGCCGTTTCGCAGCCGGATTGGAGTACAACAGAAAGCAATCTGGACGCTGCTGGAGCCGGCTTAACCACGTTACAAAAAGATGCCGACTCGCTGCCGGTGTTTCTAAATCAGGAGTTGCAGGGTTATTCGCAGACGATAAAACGGCACGCCGTTTGGCTAAAAGGGTTTGTCCTGTTTTACCTGACGGTTTCTATGGCGTTAATGTTTTTTCTCGTGTATTTATCGTATTGGGGTATCTTTCATCCGCTGCAAATTCTCGTCAATGGTGCGAGGCTCATTGCAGCCGGACACGGCACACAGCAGTGCAGGGGCTACCGTATTACCGTACGTTCTAAAGGTGAAATTGCTGAACTGGCAGATGTAATGAACTTGATAACGCAGCGTTTTCAGGAAAAAGTCGAACAACTCGAAGAAAGTAAGCGTGATTTGGACGCAAAAGTGCAGGAACGTTCCAAAGAATTAGTACGCAGCGAACGGCTTGCCGGTGTCGGGTTTCTCGCTGCCGGTGTGGCGCACGAAATCAATAATCCGCTGATGGTTATTACTGCCGCCGCAGAAACGCTGCAACGGAGAATCGGCGGAAGCGATGCCGATACGGAGTTTGTCTGCAAGTACCTGAAAATGATACAAGACGAATCGTTCCGCTGCAAAAAAATTACCGAACAATTATTGAGCATTGCACGTAACGAGCCGAAAGAAAAAACGTTAATAGATATAGTAACGATAATTACCGATATGGCGGAACTTGTCCGCCAGCAATCGGCATTTAAGCAAAAGAATGTGATATTGAATTTACCGGAACGGCTTGAGGTAAAAGTCCATCCGCAGGAGATGAAACAGGTTGTACTTAATTTATTGACAAATGCGTTTCAAAATACACTGCCGGCAGGAACGGTTATGGTAACGCTTTGCCGGTACGATGATTCGGTCATTTTAACGGTACAGGATGACGGCTTCGGAATGGACAGCGAGGTGTTACAGAATATATTTGAGCCGTTTTACACGCAGAGCCGGCACGGCGGCGGTACGGGACTGGGGTTATCGATAACGCACCGTATCATCGAGGAACACAACGGGCGTATTGAAGCATTCAGCGGCGGCATCAATCAAGGAGCAAAATTCGTCGTTGAATTAAGAGACAGCACTTTGCAGCCTTGCAATAGCGTTCCCGAACAGAATCCGATAAAATAATTCTGATAAAATAATATCGATGCAAAACCAACTTTATTACGGCGACAATTTAGAGGTGCTGCAAAAGTACATTCAGAACGAGTCGATTGACTTGTGTTACGTTGACCCGCCGTTTAACTCCAGCCGGAATTATAATCAGATTTACACGAACACGGGACACGATGACATTGATCAGGCAAATGCCTTTGTCGATACGTGGTCTTGGGGAATGTCTGCCGAAATCCAACTTGATGAATTGCGCAAGAATCCATTCTATCACCGCGAACTTGTCGAAACGGTTCTCGGCTTTGAGCGGATACTCGGCAAGGGGAGTTTGCTTGCCTATCTGGTCAATATGGCAGTGCGTTTTGCCGAAATATGGCGGGTACTGAAACCAACCGGCAGTTTTTATGTCCACTGCGACCCGACCGCCTCGCATTATTTGAAGATTCTCCTTGATGCCATTTTCTGTACTAGGGGAGGGGATTTTAACAACGAAATCATTTGGCGGCGGCATTACAGTCATAATGACGGGAAAAAATTCGGTTGTATTCACGATGTGATTTTTTACTACGTAAAATCCAAAGAATACACGTATAATCGGCAGCACCTTCCCTATACCAAAGAATACATAGAAGAACACTATGATAATATCGACGAACAGACTGGTCAGCGTTTCCGTTCTGTGTCAATGAATGGTGCAGGTCAGGGAGAAGCACGTTATTTTGGGGATAAACTACTTAATCCCCCAAAAGGCAGACATTGGATTTGGACGCAAGAACGTATTAACAAAGCAATGGAATCGGGTTTGATTTACTTTTCTTCCAAAGGAGTTCCGCGTTACAAACAGTTCCTCGACAAGATGGAAGGCGTACCTGTACAAGATAATTGGACGGACTTTTACAGTTTATCCTCTCACGCCAAAGAACGTCTTGGATATCCGACACAAAAACCGCTGGCGTTGTTGGAACGGATTATCAAAACGTCATCCAACAAGGGGGACGTGATACTTGATGCCTTCTGCGGCTGCGGAACGACCGTTGATGCGGCACAATCCTTAAACCGGAAATGGATAGGCATTGATATTACGTTTAACTCTATTTCGCTGATAATCAAACGTCTGCAAGACCGGTACGGTAGGAAGATAATGAAAAAAATCGTGCTTAATGGTTTGCCGGAAGATGTTGAATCGGCAAGAGCGTTGGCACACAAGGAAGATGACCGATTGCGCAAAGAGTTTGAGAAGTGGGCGATATTGACGTACACCGATAATCAAGCGAAAATCAATGATAAAAAAGGAGCAGATAAGGGAATTGACGGCATTGCTTACATTC
>JAITQJ010000414.1 GCA_031288955.1 Planctomycetaceae bacterium
TGGGAGGAACGCAAGAAAGAACAGCAGAGGCAGGTCTGCGATAAGTGTGTACTGAATTGCGAGCAAAGAGGATTGACCGAGAGTGGCGTAAGTCACAGGGATGATTGCCCTCTGCACGACTTCGGATATGTCGACTCACAAGGACGCATTAAAACCAAAATGTCGTTTAAGAAATTTGCGGCACGGTATGAAAACAAACGCTGGATGAGGCAGGCGGAGAAGCGGGATAGGCGGGAAGGGGGGGGGCGTACACCCGACCACGCGACCGTAGCCCATTTCGGATTGATTAGCGCATATCACCGCGAAATAGCGGACAAGAATGAAAACGGTGAACCTATCACTGATGAGAACGGCTCTCCCGTAATAAACGGCATACCGTATGAGGACATATTGGCGATGTAGAACGTATCGGCAACGATATTCTACCGATTTTTACCTGTTAGAGTCAGCCTGATGACGGTAGGCAGCATCTGACGAACCGAGAATCGTGCTGCCGCATTTCCCTTAACAAACGAAAGACATTTTGCAATGTTCACAACACCAATGAAATACTATTTCCTTGCCCTTATTGTTACATTAAGTTTCGCGGCGGGCGGTATGCTTACCGCCCAGGAACCGGCAGTGCCGTTGCCGTCCCAGTTAACCGTACCGCAGCCCGCTGCACCAGTGCCGCAACCCGTTGTACCTGTGCCGCAGCCCGCTGCACCTGTGCCGGCAGAATCGCCGCTTCTGTCCGTTTTACTGGGCGTAGGATTAGGCTGTGTCATACTGCTTGTCCTCTATTTTTTGTTCGTCTATAAGAAATCAGACAAGCAAAATGACGAACAATTTGAGAAGATGCTCCTCAACACGATTACCAACCATTTGAAGCCGAAATTTCCCGGCGGCGATTTGCGGCAGGTTATTGCGGACATCATCAAAAACGGTAGACCAGCCCCCAAAGAATTGGAAAATCTGTTGAGTATCCGCTACTCTATCGAAAAACTCACAGGGCATTTCAAATTGTCCGTGATGATAACAACGAAAATAGACAGCAATAAGGCAACGGTAACGACTAGCGAAAACGAGTTGGATTGGGTCGAGATTCCAAGTTCGATTCGGTACAGTTTCATCAAAAATCAGGAAACCATTCTGACCTATTCCCTTTACGAACAAATTCCCTTTACGAACAATAAAGAACGCTAACAAGTCCAGAGGAACCGCAATGACAGATACGACTTGGATTACGAACAAACCGATTTTGGGCAACCCTTGGGGCAACCCAATCCCGCCGGGAACACCACCTATCCCGCCGGGAACAATCACAATAAAAGAGCCGGACGGCGGCAGCGCGTCCGCACCGGACGGAAAGCCGGTAACATTCACTCCTTGTGAAGCGAAATATACGTTGGAACAGGTCGTTTTGCCCCGCGAGATTCGGGAACAGATAGATGACCTGGTGTTCCTTGCCAGTCCGGGAATTCATAAATTGCTTTATGAAGACTGGGAACTCAGCAAGATAGACCCCGAAGGCGAAAGTACGGCTTTTCTTTTTTACGGTCCGCCCGGCACCGGAAAAACAATGTGCGTCCAAGCCTTTGCCCGCGCACTGAAAAAGCAAATCATTGATGTCAGTTATGCCGAAATAGAGTCAAAATATGTCGGCGAAACAAGTAAAAATATCGTTGCCGCCTTTCGGGCAGCAGCAGATAATAATGCCGTCCTGTTTTTTGACGAAGCCGATTCCATACTCGGCAGCCGAATGTCAAACGTGACGCAGTCGGCAGACCAAGCCGTCAATGTCTCCCGTGCGACGATGTTGAAGCAACTGGACGGATTCAAAGGCATCGTTGCCTTTGCGACTAATTTTTCCAAAAACATCGACTCGGCGTTTGTTCGGAGAATTGATAAGCATATTCACATTCCGCTTCCGAATGATGAGGCTCGGCAGGCAATCTGGAAAAAGATGGTTTCGTCCAAAGTGCCGGGACGTGAAAGTCTCGATTGGGACAAACTGGTTCAAGAATCAGAAGGGTTTGCCGGCGGCGACATTAAAAATGCGGTGGTGAACAGTTTGGTGCGGATTGCCCGGCTTGAAGAGACACAACGTTTTGCCTCAACGGACATTTTCATCAAGGAAATTGAGCGGGGACGTGAAGCCCTGCGGAACGTCGGCAAATCGCCAAGGGAAGAACCAAAGGTTACAACGGAAATCGTCCCGCTCAACAGCGGAAAGGAGGAATTATGATTATCTCAACGGGTGTGCTTATCGGTGCCGCCTTCGCAACTGTAGCAGTAGTGAGCATTGTTGGTACTGTTGCGTATCAATTAGGAGACCGCAACGGGTGTACAAGGGGATACAAGAACGGAATCGACAGAGGACGCGAATTAGAACGCACCACGGAAGTAACGGAAAGAAAAGTTTCCCTACGCGACGTACCGATGACCCATTGACCACCGGAGCAACTGTCTTGCGATGGCGGGGCTGACATCGGCGATTGGATTTTGCGGTGCCATAGAATTGTCAAACGCAGAAATCACGGTATAATGGACGTTTTCCTGTCAGGATACCCGTCAAATGTCCGCCGCAACTCTCGCATTACCCGACCAGTCCGTTTTGAGCCAAAGCGGTACCGATTTCGTTGACGAACCGCAATTCGAGGCATTGCTCAAACGCAAGGCTGATGCCGGTCGAGTCCGCGAAATTATCGCCAAGTCAAAAAATAAAGAAGCCCTCACCATTGACGAGTCCGCCGCTCTGCTCAATGCAGACGAACCGGAACTCATCGAACAAATCTATGATACCGCCCGGCAACTGAAAAAAGACGTTTACGGCAACCGCATCGTTCTCTTCGCTCCGATTTACATCGGCAATTACTGTATGAACGATTGCGTTTATTGCGGTTTCCGCCGGAGTAACCGCGACTCCATCCGCCGAACCTTAACCCACGATGAACTGAAAGAACAAATCCGCCGGATGTTGGCGATGGGGCATAAAAGGACGATTGCCGTCTTCGGCGAACACCGGAATTACGGTCCCGAATACATTGCCGACTGTGTCAGGACGATTTATTCCGTTTCGTACAAAAACAGCACTATCCGGCGGGTCAACATCAATGCCGCTCCGCTGTCGCTTGAAGGTTACCGCATTGTCAAAGAAGCCGGTATCGGAACCTATCAGGTGTTTCAGGAAACGTATCATCATTCGACCTATACCCGAATGCACCCGAAGGGAACCCGCAAATCCGACTATATGTGGCGGCTCGATTCCCCCGCCCGCGCTATCGAAGCCGGCTGCGATGATGTCGGACTCGGTGCGCTCTTCGGTCTCGCCGACTGGAAATTTGACGCTTTAAGTCTTGTTGCGCACGCCGTTCATTTGATGAAAAATTACCGCGTCGGACCGCATACGATTAGTTTTCCCCGTATCCGTCCTGCCAGCGGCTTGACGATTAAGGAAGTTGCCGAACACGATGTCAGCGACAGCGATTTTCTGCGGATGATAGCGGTTTTACGTTTGTCCGTTCCTTATACGGGCTTGATTATCACGGCGCGTGAACCGGCACCGCTGCGGAAAGTTGCACTGGGTTTTGGTGTTTCGCAGATTGATGCGGGCGGCAGGATTGAAATCGGCGGTTACGTTGAAGCCGGCGATGCACAAACGCAGGCTTTGGAGCGGGAACAGTTTGAACTCGGCGATGTCCGTCCGCTTGACGAAGTGATTCGGCAACTGCTTGAAGACGGTTACATTCCTAGTTTTTGTACGGCGTGTTACCGGCTCGGACGCACCGGCGAAGTTTTTATGGAATATGCCAAGCCGGGGTTCATTCAAAATATGTGTACGCCGAACGCCTTGACGACGCTGCAAGAATATCTGACGGATTTCGCTTCGCCGGAAACGCGCACGGTCGGTGAGCGGGTACTGCAAGAGGAGTTGCGTCTACTGCCGGAAGGCGAAAGGCGTTTGGTCTTTCTTGACCGCATTGAACGCTTCCGCAACACGGACGAAAG
Organism: Planctomycetaceae bacterium; assembly: GCA_031288955.1. Classification (GTDB taxonomy): domain Bacteria; phylum Planctomycetota; class Planctomycetia; order Pirellulales; family Thermoguttaceae; genus WRKP01. The sequence goes on from JAITQJ010000414.1 coordinate 3,991, forward strand.
AGATTTGTACTTTTGATTGTCTCTTGCGGAATTTTTTATTTTTAGATTTCGCCGATTGACAATGTCCCGTTAACAGCGGACAATACTGTTATACAAACCGTCACTCACCCTTAACGAAAGGCTGCTATTGTGTCTGCATCAAAACTTGACGCTATTTTCAAACCCAAATCAATCGCCGTTGTCGGGGCTTCTACCAAGCCCGGTACCGTCGGCAACGACCTGC
>JAITQJ010000277.1 GCA_031288955.1 Planctomycetaceae bacterium
TGGACAGAGCCGTCGCCAATCAGGAAGTTCGCAACTCCGGTATGCGCACTGCCCCAGCACCGATTTGCCCCGCCGTCAGGACCGGTATCCGTGCGGTTTTTGGTTGAATCCATCGTTGCCGGGTCGCCTGGTCCCGATGCAAAATGAATCACTGCCTCTCCCGTACTACCCAAATACTGCGAAAGGTTGCCGCAAAAAGCGGTAGCCGTTGGCGGATTTTGAGACAGGAAATTGTTATCCCAGGTGAGCGACACGTTATCAGTCTTGCCGATAGCCCAACTGGGAACGTGTTTCTCTCCGAGTATAATCTGGTTGCTGGTTCCGTCAGCCAACGTAGCAAAATCACTGCCGGATATCCAACTCTTAACCCGCGGATACGCGCCGCCGCAGCCGTAGGTATTCAGGTCGCGTGTGGCGTTAGCGGCATTGTTAACGTTACCGGTGGCATCGGCAATAGCATCTGTTACGACCATCGGAACAAAGGGATTTTGCCGTCTTGCCCGTCCCACCTGGTCGGCACGGCTTGAAGAGATGTCGCACCACTTATTGCAGTCCCCTGCGCCGCTAAAAGCAAAGGCTGCCGGTACTTCACCGTTTACCGCCGCGCTATATCCGTCTTCTGCACCGCGTACAACAGACGGCATAATGTAGTCGCTCCGCGCACCCCCGTGGACCGCACTATCATTGGGCAGAGTGGCAGGAATGGCAACACCGTCCTGCCCGGAATGGCGGCTGGGACAGAGATAGGTGTTAATGGAGAATAGTTTTTGCTGCTCTTCCGGTAATGAAAGCAGCCACTTGTTGCCGTAAATGTCGTAATTCCCTAATTCGGTGTTGGGCCAGAAGCCGTAACCGCCGACAGTGTCAGTACCCCTGTCATTGACCAGAAGCCCCTGCAATGGAACGGTGGTTGATCTCGTATTATCTCTTTTAAGGAAATAGACAACGTTTCCGCTCGCATCTTTAATGGAGCCTGACGGAGCGTTGAGAATGTCCCATAAACTGCCCTTTTCCATATAGGGGAAAAGAAAGAGCAACATAGAACCTCGTGTAACGCCGAGGGCGGCGGGCGGGAGACCGTTTCGGGCATCGTGATAGTTGTGGACGGCGAGTCCCGCCTGTTTGAGGTTGTTTGTGCATTGCATCCGCCTTGCGGCCTCCCGTGCGGCTTGCACAGCCGGAAGAAGCAGGGCAACCAAGATGCCGATGATGGCAATGACGACAAGAAGTTCGACTAACGTGAAGCCGATTCTACCAAATTCGTCTCTCTCTCTCTCTCTCTCTCTAGAGAGGTCGGTTTTGCAACTTTTTGTTGCGGTAAAAGTGTCGTGAACATAGCAGTTCTCCTTTCAAAATGAGTGTTACATAGAGGCACAACACCTCCATTGTTGTTAAGCATAACGTGTCAACTAAAAGATGTCAAGAGGGATATTTTGAGATTTTTATTTTTTTTTTTTTTTTTTATTTTTATCAATTTTGCCAATTTTTGCAAAATTTCCCCGCATTTACTCGCCCCTCACCCCTAATCCCTTTACCCCGCTCTTGCAGATAAAACTCATCTGTGCTATACTCAATGGCGAAATGAAAATATAGTTGCCGAACAAGTCTAATGTACGGTGCCTCGCACTCGACCAACCTTAAATATCAACCCCAATTTACTCCAAAATGTTTGGAAAGATATTCGAAATCGGCTCGCTCGTCAAACACGCCGGCGACATCGGCGGAAAGATGCGTGAAATGAACGAAAAATTGAAAGAAATCCGCATCGCTGGCTCTGCTGCCGGAGGACTTGTTATCGTTACCGTTAACGGATTACAGGAAATTGTTTCCTGCAAAATTGACCCTGCTGTTTTTCAGCAAGGCGATGCCGAATTACTCGAAGAACTCGTCGTTGATGCCGTCAACGCCGCTGTCGATGAGTCGAGAGACAAACAAGCCGAAACGATGCACGGACTCGCCGAAGGATTTGACATCTCCGCCCTCTCTGAAACACTCGGAAAGATGATGCCGAAATAAAGGAATATCAATGCCGGAATTAACCGAATCTGTAGCACAGATGATTAGCGAGTTTGAAAAATTGCCCGGTTTGGGCAAAAAATCAGCAGAACGCATCGCTTATCATCTGTTGAAAATTGATAAAGCCGAAGCACTCGCACTGGCGGACTCGGTTCGTGCCGTCAAGGAAAATGTCCGCTATTGCAAAGAATGTTATAATCTCGCCGAAGATGAGTTATGCGCCGTTTGTAAAAGTCCGAACCGCAGCCGCAATGTCCTTTGCGTTGTTGAACAACCGCAGGACATCCTGCTGCTCGAACAAACAGGACAATATGACGGCGTGTACCACGTTTTGCTCGGCAGACTTTCACCGCTGGAAAAAATTACACCGGAACAGTTGACGATTGCCGCTTTGCTGAACCGGATTAAGTCCGGCACATTCAGCGAGGTGATTATGGCAACGAACCCGACCGTTGAGGGCGACCAAACGGCGTTTTACATTATCAGACAGTTGGAATCGCTGCCGAATAAACCGAACGTTACCCGGCTCGCCCGCGGCATTGTTACCGGCAGCGACATACGTTTTGCGAATACAGAAATGCTTGCCGATGCCCTGTCGGAACGGCAACTGATACGATAAATTATCCCCCAAGAGGCACTGTGCGGAAAGAATTTTTCCCGCCTTGCATTAGACTTGTTCGGTAACCGCCTAATTGCTATAATCCTCTGATTTTATGGAACGGGTCAAGAAAGTATTCAAGATGACAGACGAACAATTCCAACGCATTATCGGCACGACAGAACCGTCTTCCGCGGAATGCAGTATCTCCTGCAAGCCGCAGCCGCTAGATGCTCGACATCTTGAATATCGGCAGCATCAGGGCAAGGACAAGGAACAAAATCACCGAACCGAGAATAATTAACATCAGCGGTTCAATAAAACGTACAGCCAAATCCAATGCCCGCCAATTCCGTTTTTCCAACGATACCGAAATATCTATCAATACGTTGTCAAGCGTGTTCGATTCCTCTGCAACCGAAATCATCTCAACAACGTTCCGCGGAAAACAACCCGATGCCGCCAGCGGTTCCGCCAACCGGCTCCCGCCCGTAATGTTTTCCGAAGCGCGTTGTATGGTGTCCGTTAAAATCCGGTTCCCCGTTGCCTTGCCGGAAATGTCTAACGACTTGACTATCGGAACACCGTTACGCAGCAGCGTTCCAAGCACCCGGCAAAATCGCGCCACCGCAAAACCTTCATATACTCTGCCGGCAACCGGAAGCCGCAGTTTCAGCCGGTCAGCAACCCGCCGTCCGCTTTCCGTTGCCGTCCAAAACCGGTACCAAAGCATCAATGCCGCTAAAACGGGAATCGCCAAAACGACAATGTATTTCATCTGTCCCGACAGCGTCAGGAGAAATTCGGTCGCCGCCGGTAAATCGCCCCGTTTGCGTAAGTCGGCAAAAAGCGGAGTAAAATTCGGCACGACGAAAATCATTATCGCCGTAACAACCGTAACAAGAAAAAGGAAAAGCAGCACAGGATAAACCAGCGCACCAGTGATGCGGCTTTTCAAATCATCTTGGGCTTCGGTGTAATCGGCAACGTGCGTCAGCGACTCTTCAAGAAAGCCGCCCTCACCGCCGGCGCGAATCATTTGTATCGACATTTCGCCGAAAACTGCCGGAAAACGGGACATTGCTTCGGCAAGCATCTCGCCGGCTTCGACACGCCGGTAAATGTGGTCGAGGACAAACTTCAGATTACCGCTGGATGTCTGGTCGTGGAGAATTTTCAGGGAACGCAAAAGCGGCACGCCGCTGTGGAGCAGGTCGGCAAGTTGTCCGTAGAAGGCGGCAAGGAGTTGTCCGCTGACACGGCGGACCTTACTGCTAACCGCTTGTTTTTGAAGGGCTTGAATGTGGACGGGAAAAAGTCCGGCAGCAGACAACGAGGCGGCAACCTCGTTCTCGTTTGCCGCATTGATAGTCCCTTCGGCTTTACTCCCCAGCGAATTGCGTGCAGTGTAACGGTATTCCATAGCGGAGAGAGGCAGCCTAAATCGAATAGTCGTTGCCCGACGAATTGTATCTGTCGAGAACGTCTTGCAGTGTGATACCGAAAAGATAATCGTTGATAGTCTTTTCCAAACCCCGCCACACTTCTATCGTCATTGCCGTTGCGGCACTCTCACCGGTTTTGTGCATATCGCCCAAACCGTTTATCGGCGATATACTGCCCTCCGTGATACGCAAAATTTCTCCGACTGTGTATTTATGCGGAGATTTCGCCAAACGGTAACCGCCGAGCGAACCCCGGTTTGTGTGCAGTATATCCGCACGGTTAAGAAGTGTTACTATCTGCTCCAAATACTTCTTCGAGACATTCTGGCGGTCTGCGATGTCTTTCAACGCGATAAAACCTGCGTGCCGATTTTCTGCTAAATCAAGCATCATTCTCAAAGCATAGCGTCCTTTAGTCGATATTCTCATTGTGGCTCTCGATGTACATACAATACGTCCAGTGTATCATAATTTTATTCTGTTTGCAATTTGTTCTGACAGGGCAGGCAAAAATAAATTGACAACGGGTACAAAATAGGGGAAAATGACGGGGGAATAGTAAATCTCCTTTCTTCACTTTTCCCTCTTCATTACAGCATAATACGATGACTGACGAGAATAAACCCCCTGCCCCTGATAACATCGAAGGGCTTGATGACCTCGACATTTTCGGCATTGCCGACGATAAGGCAGTGTCAGTACCGCCGGCTTCGGCTCCATCTGGACTCATTCCGCAGCAATCCGCGGGAAACGAAAGCGGTATTATCGTTTCCCGTACACCAACTCCCTCATCACTCATTCAGCCGGAAAAAGAGTTTTATTATCAGCCTCGTAGCGACGGCTCCGGCGTAATAGACTCCGCAACGCTGTTGAAACTAACCGACGGTGTAACACTCTCGAAGCGGTTCATTCTCGGCAAAATTATTTCCCAAAGCGAAACTTGGGAAAACCGATTTGCCAGTGATATTCATACCGGCGCGACCGTTACCGTTCACATTCCGCTCGAAGCCGTTCAGCATAATCCGCAGCAAATAACGGAACTCCGCCAGGGTTACGCATTGATTGCGAAATTACAGCATCCGCATATCGCCCCGATGGTCGGTATTTTTGATGACGTTAACTTCGGCTTATTCATTGTCCGGTCGTATGTTACCGGCAAGACGTTTAACGAATACCGGCGGGATTATGTCAAAACCAACGGTAGTTTTCCGGTTTTGCAAGCCGTCCAACTGCTTGCCGACGCTGCATCGGCTCTGGATTATGCAAACGGACACGGCGTGATTCACCGCGACTTGACTCCGTCCAATATCATCGTCAGTCCCGACCAGGGCGTTCAGGTGGCGAATTTTCTTCTGCCTTTTGAGTTGGTACAGTCGGGGCAATATGACCCCGACAGCGTTTATGTTTCATCGGAAGAAAAATGGGACGGCTACGCTAATGCGAAGTCGAATCAGTACGTGTTAGCCGTTATTGCTTACGAATTGATTACCGGTCATCGCGGGGCGACAACGGCGGATATGGATTTTATGCCGGTGCCTTTGCCGGAGATTCCGCCGTACATCGTCAACGTTATCCGCCGGGCGACTGCCAAGCAGCAGGACGAACGTTACGAAAATTGTCAGGCGTTTATTAAGGCGTTGGATTCGGGACAGCAGAAATCCGCCGTTGCGGTACAGACAGGCGAAAAAACGCCGAAAAAGAAAACGCTCCTTTCCTCGCCGGCATTTTTAATAACCCTTGCAGCATTATTGCTGGCAGCGGCGACAGGGGCGGCGTATTGGATGTCGCTGAATCACGTTGCCGCACCGCAAGTACCGCAGACGGTTGCTCCGCAGCCTGTACCGGAAAGCAAACCGGCACCGCCCGTCGAAAAGAAAACCGTTGAAACAGTGAAAAAGGAACCGGAAGCCGAGGAGGAAGAAGAGAAAGGGGAGGAACCTGTTGACGAGAAAAAATCCGAAGCAGGGGTCCTGCCTAAAAAAACGGTATTGCCGACAGCAGCAAAGCCCGTTAAACCGAATACGCCGAAGCCGGAAGCGGCTGCTGCAAAGACGGATAAAGCGGCGAACCCCGAAGATACCGTCAAGGAGTTGTCACCCGCCGAGTTAGCAAAACAGAAAAGGGAAAAGGCGGCGGCATTGACCCGAAAGGATTTTCAGGACCACCCCGACCATCAACCGGACAAGGGACAGATTGACACACTGAAAATTACCGTTGGTACTGTACCGGTGGTTTTTTGCTGGATACCGCCGTGTCCAGAAGGCTTTATGATGGGCAGTCCTGCGACCGAAGCGGGACATCTGCCTGATGAATTGCAGCACCGGGTTATTCTTTCCCGCGGATTTTATCTGTTGGAAACAGAAGTAACGCAGAATCTTTGGCAGGCGGTGATGCAGAATAATCCGAGCAACTCTTTCGGTAGTCCGAATTTGCCGGTTGAAAATATATCGTGGGACGATTGTCAGCAGTTCATTGCGGCGATTAACAAGAAAAATTTAGCACCGCCGGGGTATCATTTTTCATTGCCGCTGGAAGCCCAATGGGAATACGCTTGCCGGTCGGGCAAATCAACGCCGTTTTCGTTCGGCTTTGCGTTGAACGGGGACAATGCGAACTGCGACGGAATGGAGCCTTATGATGCGCTGGCGGATGACCAGCGGGGATTGCCGGGGCAGAATGTCAGCAAATCGCAGCGGGCAAAATCATATCCGCCGAATCCTTGGGGCTTGTATGATATGCACGGGAACGTTTGGGAATGGTGTTTAGACTGGCACGGCGATTATCCTGCCGGGACGATAGAGGACCCGACGGGACCGGCGGTGGGAATATATCGGGTACGGCGCGGCGGTTGTTGGGGACGTGCTGCGGTGTACTGCCGCAGTTCCAGCCGCGGCGTAGATATACCGGACACGCATCAAAACCGGGTCGGTTTCCGTTTAGCCCTTGTACCAGCGGACAACTAGCGCGGCGGTATTAAGAAGACATTAAACTTGTTCCCTAACCGCCGGTATTTATTAGACTTGTTCGGTAACATTAATCTAGGCGATTTGTGATATTGTCTTTCCCTGATTGCTTGGAGGCGGTATGAGAATCTCTATTTTTTCGTTAAGGAGCCGATGATGGACCGCTGGCAGCACGCACTCACCCAGAATGATACAGATTTCAAAGAACTTTTCGGCGTGAAAAAAGAAGTTTTTCACAAAATGCCCGCCGTTCTCACCAGTGCCTATCAGCGGGAACACAAAAACGGCGGACGAGCGGCAAAGAGTTACCGGTCGGCAATCGGCTGCTGCTCACTCTGCAATACTGGCGTGAATACCGGATGATGACACCTATTGCCTACGACTTCGGCGTGCAAAAAGTACGTTAAGCGATACGATACACT
>JAITQJ010000381.1 GCA_031288955.1 Planctomycetaceae bacterium
TTTTCGCCTTTGTCGTAAATCGGTTTGACGGTCAGCAAGAGTTGGGCAAACATCAGCGGAATAGACGTAATTTCCTTTTTCGCTTCAGCCCAGAGAAACGGCGCAAAAAGACCTTCGGCGTGCGGTTCGATGAGCAGGTCAATCCATTTTTCATCGAATGTACAGGCGAATGGCTTGAAATAATTTTCGGCAACTTGGACTTTCCAAGTGGTTTCGCTCTTTTTAGACACCATAGGGCGCAATTCTACGGCAAAACATTCAAAAATCAAGAACGACCGGTTGTTATAAAATTAAAAATCATCGGGCTGCGATTGCCGAAATGTTGCTGGGGATTATTGGGATATAGTGTTATAGAAACCGGAATTTGCGAGAGCAAAGAAAGCCGCGGCGGACGTTGATTCGCCGTTCACTAATACCAATTATCCAGCACCCGCTGCCAATCGGCGGCGGTTTTGCAGCGGACGAATTCCTGCCGCAATGTTTCCGCTTCAGGATGCAGCATACAATACCGGACACCGAACGCCCGCATCGTTGTTGCCGCCCGCCGCTCGCCGTAATGTTCTGCCGATAAGCGAAAATGTGCCGCTATCACGTCCCGCTGTTCCGTTAAAGACGGCAAACAATACGTTCCCGTCTCCGCAAATGACCGTAATTGAGCAAAGAGCCACGGATTACCAATGACTCCCCGCGCTAATGCCAAAGCGTTTACACCGCTTTCTGTATAACGCTGCAAACAATCCGCTGCGGTGAACAAATCGCCGCTGCCGATAAGCGCAACGCCGGCATATCCGTTAGCCGTAAGATGTTCCCTGACTTCTTTCACGAAAGCCCAATCACTCGTGCCTTCATAACGCTGCCTGACCGTTCTGGCGTGTAATGTTACCGCGCAAACGCCCCGTTCAACGGCTCCGTCAAGAATACGAAAAAAGTTGTCCCGGCTCTGCGGCGTGTCGTCAAAACCTTTGCGGAGTTTCACCGTCAGCGGCACTGCGGCGGGAATGTTAGAGCGGACGGCTTCGATAATGTTCAAGGCGGTATTGGGGTCGCTCATTAAATACCCGCCGCGTTTTCTGCCGAGAACTTTTTTTACCGGACACGCAAAATTGAGGTCAATGAGGTCGAAGCCCTCGTTGACGAGACGTTGTGCGGCTTTAACGAATTGTTCCGCTTCACTGCCCATCAATTGTGCGCCGATAGGATGTTCGTCGGTATCGGCAAAATACAATCGGGCTTTTCGTTTTGAAACGGCGATGACGAATTGGTCGAGCATCACTTCGCAAAGCGCAAAGCGGCAGCCGAAGCGGCGGGCGATTTTCCGCATTGGGGCATCGGAATAACCGCTCAATGCCGCCTGAATTACAGGATAATCAATTACCAAATTGCCGAGACGCAGGACTGCCGGAAACATTAGACTTGTTCCACAACCTCTATTGCCAATTCCCTGTTAAGGATAGCACAGACGAGTTTTGTCCGCAAGAGATGTCTTCGCCTTCTGTTGCGGTAAGAAGATTGTGCCGACACGACGATTACGATGCAAAAAAGAGTGAGACAAAATGTCTATTTAACAGCGGACATTATTATAGTCCAATCAGGCACGTTTTCAAACGTTGTCTGCCTGTGTTCGGAGGTATTGTCAAACTGCCGGTTATCGGGTATGATATTACCGGTTGTAAGGATTTAGAATTATTAACTTCAAAGGAAAAATCGAATGATTCGTTCTCTTTTTGTACTGTTGCTCGCCGTCGCTGTTGTGCTGCCGTTGACCGCAGCTGATAAAGTTCCGGCAGATAAAATTTTTCCCGATGCCGCAAAAGGCTTCGTCTCCATCCGTTCCTTAAAAGAACTGACGGCACAATGGCAGAAGACGGAATTCGGACGCTTGATGAACGACCCGATAATGGCGGAGTTCGTTAAAACACTGCAAAAACAAATCGCCGGCAGCCTCGACAAAACTTTCGGTCTCACTCTTGATGCCGTTACCGATTTGCCCAGCGGTGAAGTCGCCTTCGGAATGATTGCCGTCCCCAATCAAATCCCCGGCAACGTGTTGACGATGGATGTCGCTGACCGAAAACAAAAAGTTGACGACTATCTCGCCGCCCTGACGAAAAAACTCATTGCTGCCGGTGTCAAACAAAGTACCGAAACATACAGAGGCGAAAAAATTATCGTTCTGCAATTTCCTCCTTCAAAAACGAATGAGGCTGCACTCGCGGATACTAAATCTGTTGCCGGCGGGGTTAAACCCGTTGACCGCCGCGCTTATTATTTGTTCAAAGGCGATACGCTTGTTGTTTCCGACCAACTGCATTTGATTAAACTGGTTACCGACCGCATCGTTGACCAAAGCGGCAAGTCGCTTGCCGATGCCGAAGATTATCAATTCGTGATGAAGCGGCTTCAAAGTGATTTGCCGCCGGGAGCCGAAGCACCGCAAATCCGCTGGTATATTGAACCGCTGAATTACGGCGAATCCCTGCGGACGCTTTTTGCGAAAAACGACCCGAATAAAAAGGAGAAAACGTCGCTCTTTACGATTTTGAAACAGCAGGGGTTCGGGGCAATCCGCGGTGTCGGCGGATATGTCAATCTGAAAGCCGAAGATAAAGAATCCGTGTATCGGACGTTTATTTATGCTAAAAAACCGTACGAGAAAGCGATGAAGATATTTGAATTTCCCGACGGTAAATCATCTCCGCTGCCGTCCTGGCTGCCTGCCGATTTAGCACGTTGTACACTGGTATATGTTGACCCCGTCAAAATTTTCGATAACTTCGGTCCGCTTTTCGATGCCGTGGCGATGCAGGGCGAGGAAGGCGTTTGGAAAGATATTGTTAAAGGGCTGGAGGAAGACCCGCACGGTCCGAAAATCAATTTGCGTAACGAATTGGTTGTCCAACTCGGCAACAGGGTTCTCGGAATGACGCATTACGCTAAACCGATTACGGTGAACAGCGAAAGCATTGTTGTCGGAATCGAACTGAAAGACGGTAACAACAAGGCGATGCTTTCGGCGTTGGAGAAACTTTTCGGCACTGACCCCGAAATGCAAGGCACGCCGTACAGAAATTATAAACTTTGGCACCGCTTGCCTAGCGAGGCGGTCATTGAACCGATAAACATCGAAGTACCGAGTTTGGTTGATGCGGCACCGACGGCGGCGAAAAAAGAGACTCCGCCGAAGGACGAATTTGGAGATGCCCCGCCGGTATTTCCTGACGGTGCCGTTGTCGTTGCAAAGGGCTGCCTTTTTGTTTCGACGAACATTGAGTATCTGAAAAAAGTCCTTGACCGCTTGGATGCGGAGGCAGAAGCAGCGAAGGCAACTATCCGCGACCAGGCGGAGTACCGCGAAATTGACCGTATTTTCGCCGGTATGGGCTTGACGGATAAACCGCATTTCCTGCAATTTTTTGCGAGGACACACGAAACTTTCCGTCCGACGTATGAAATGATTCGCCAGAACAGGATGCCGCAATCGCAGGCGGTACTCGGCAAACTGATGAACTTCATTTGGGAACCGGACGAGGAAGGTGCGAGCAGGAAACAGGTATTGGACGGTTCTTCACTGCCCGTCTTTGACAAAGTCGAAAAGTATTTTGGTTCGGTCGGAGTGTATGGAATGTCGGAAGACAACGGTTTCTTCATCAAAGGCTTTCTGCTGAAACGTGAAGGAGCAAAGGAGTAGAAAACGCAAGGCGGAGCGAAAAATAAGGGACAAGAATGGACAGGGCGAAACAAACGGCTTTAATAATCGTTAATCAACCCGAATTTTCACTCTTCCTCCTTTGTTTCATCTATCGGAGAAGAACCGCGGTTTTGTTTAATTTTACTCGTCAACAAAGCCAGCGAACCGCCGAGCCGGACTTCTTCGTACTCAATGTGCGGCGGCAGATTGGGTTTGACCGGCGAAAGATTCCAAACGCCTTGAATACTCTTGACTTGAAGAGCCAAATCTGTT
>JAITQJ010000014.1 GCA_031288955.1 Planctomycetaceae bacterium
ATGCCTATCCAGCGGCGATGCAGTTTATCGGCAGCGATTGCCGTCGTTCCTCCGCCGACAAAGGGGTCGAGTACCAAATCGCCTTCGTTGCTGGCACACTGAATAATCCGCTCCATCAACGCCTCCGGCTTTTGCGTCGGGTAGCCGATACGCTCTTTCCCCTGTACGTTTTGAATATCTGTCCAAAGATTGCCAAGCAATGTACCTTGTGAATTGTCCAAGTAGCGTTTGATAGATAAACGTTGGTCTTTGGATTTTGGAAAAGCAATAAGTCCCTCTTTGTCCCATCGCCGCATTGTCTCAATCGGACAACGCCAACCGTTGGCATTGGGTTTATAGCCTTTGTAGGAATAATTATATCCGCCCGGTCTTGTGTTTGTTAAATCACCTAACCGATAAACTCCTCTGCCGTCGCCGTCATCATATTTGTAAAAGTCATCGACATATTTCTTATCTAACTCTCCATACGCCGGATTGTAGGTAAATTTGTTTGATTTCGTATAATACCAAAGCGTATCCGTCAACACGGCTAATTTCTTCTTTGCGTCACTATGAGCATTGGTTCGCTGCCAAATGATTTCGCCTCGAAAATTCCCCATTCCGAAAATTTTATCGAGAATCCAAACCTTGATGTAAGCGTCAGCGTGCCAATCACAGTGCAGGAACAGCGAGCCGGTCTCTTTGAGAACGCGGTGCATCTGTTCGACCCTTTCTTTGAGCCAAGCGATATAATGGTCGATACCGCCCGACCAGCGGTCTTTGAAACTGCGGACTTCGCCTTCGTCTCCCCAAATAACCTCGTAATTTCTGTTACTGAAAAACGGCGGGTCAAGATAAATCAAATCGACAGACTCCTCCGGCAGCGTCTTGAGTATTTCAAGATTGTCGCCGAGGATAATCCGATTAACGCTCTGATGAATGGAACTCATTAAATCAATTTTCAATCGCCGATTCTTTTATACCGGTAAGGGACTTCTAGTATAAACAACGAAAAGCACGTTGTATAGAGTCTGCCGTATTGTGTTCCCCAAGCGTCCCGCACGGGCTGGCGCGGATTCCAAGAGCCGCCGTCCTGTCCCGCCTTTTCCTGATGCTGGAGCAGCAATTCACGCATCGTCTTGTGCCAAGTATCCCAAGAATCTCCGCCGTATTGATACAGCACGTTCGCCGCAAAAAACCAGTAATACGCATCACGGCGGTAATGATTGTCGAACGCCGGCAGCGTCTCCGTTAAATACGGCACACCGGACGTTAGATGTTTATCGCTGCGTTTTGCACCGAGCAGGATTCGGCAAAACAACGCTTCGGCAGTCATCGGCAAACGGAGTTCCGGTTCTTCTGTGCGGTACTGATATTGGTTCTGCCGTTTCATACGGTCGAGAAAAAGCGACACATTTTGATACACTGCCGGCGGTACGGTCAAGCCGGCTGCTTCGCTGCTTTTCAATGCCAGTACAGTCCAGCCTGTTACGGAAACATCGGACTGCGGCGAAAACCGGTCTGGAACATACCTCCATCCGCCGCCGTCAAGACTTTGATAGCGGATAAAGTATTCAACAGCATCGTGTGCCGGTTTCTGTAACGTTTTGTCTTGAGTTGCCGCATACAATTCGCAAAGAGCAAGCGTACACAAGGCGTGTGTGTAAAAACGGTGCTGCGAATTCGATGTGTTTTCGGCAAAGAAACAGCCGGTTGCCGGATTTTGCTGCCGCCGCAGATAATCCCAGGAATCCGTGACGGCTTTGACGAAAGCCGCATCGCCGGTTTTTGCGTCTGTGGTAATACCATAACCAAGAAACGCTAACAGTGCCATTGCTGTTGCGGCATTGACATCTTCACGTGTTTTCGCTGCCGAAAGTGTATATTTCGTTGATGAAAGCGACCAGGAACCGTTGACATTCTGAACTTTGACAAGCCAGTTCAAACCGGCGATAATTGCCGCATCACTTGGGCCGCCGGTGCGGTTTTGTCCTCCGTTCAGCCGTACCGTCATTGCCGTACGGGAAACAGGCGTAAGTGTTTCGGCAACCGGCGAAACGATAGGCTGCCGTTCAACGGGTTGGGGGGCTGTTTCGGGGGTTCCGCCTTGCTGTATCTCCGGTTCTTTAACGGCGGGCATATTAACCGTTGCGGAAAGAATGTCGATTTTTTCAAAACGGATTTGCGGAATAAAGAGACACGCAAGGACAATCACAACAGCAATGTGCAGAATGAAACTGAAAAACCAAGGACGCAGCCGCTGGTGAATGACTCTGGCGAGTTCTTTCTGCGTGTTGACATTACCGGCAAGTTTGACTTCCCGTCCGGTGATGAAACGGATAAGGTAAATGTTCGTTTCGTCGCTGAAAACGTTTTTGGGTTTGTACTTTATCCGTGTCATCAGGGAATTGGCGGGGCTGTAGTTAATTATAGGCGGACATTCGCTCCGTTTCAATGAAAGTGCAGATAATTTATCCAATTCGATAAAGCATTTGCAGGGCTTGCATTGCCTTCTGATTGCCGCTACAATGTCTTAACATACGTTTAACATACGGCGTTGCTTAAAAATGACTAATCGTACTTTTCTTCCGTTTGTTTTCTGCATAATAACACCGTTCGCTCTTTCTGCGGCGGCAGAACCGGCTTTAACCGCTTGGGTGAAGCATCCCGATAATCCTGTCATACGCGGCAATCAGATTATCCTCGAAACCGTCGTGGACGATAACGGTACGTTCAAAGCGTGGTTCGATGTCCGCTCCGCCCGTTCTATCGGTTATGCCGAAAGCAAAGACGGCGTACATTGGACTGACATTAAAATCGTTCTCGCCCCCGCTGCCGGAACGTGGGAGGCACATAACATTGACCGTCCTTATGTTGTCAAAAAAGACGGCACGTTTTATATGTGGTACACCGTTCACAGCAAGGCAGTCAAGAAACAGGAACATCACGGTGCTGCCGCTGTTACACAAATTGCTTTTGCAGCGTCAACGGACGGGGTAAATTGGAAACGTATGTCGGACAAGCCCGTATTGAGTGCAACGGAAAAGTGGGAAAACGATTCAGTAATGTGTCCTGTTACAATCTGGGACGAAGACGGCAATGCCCCTCAAAACGGGATATGGAAAATGTGGTATAGTGCCGGCGGTGCTTACGAACCGACCGACAGAGGTTATGCGGTCAGCAAAGACGGTCTGCATTGGACAAAGCACAAACAGCCGGTATTCAGCGGTACGAAAAACGGGCAGGATTGGGACGGCTGGGGCATCGGCGGCGGTTCGGTAGTGAAACACAAAGGACAGTATTATCTGTTTTATATCGGTTACAAAACGATTGATTACGCTCAAACCGGTCTTGCGAGGTCGAAGGACGGCATAATGAATTGGGAACGGTACCAAGGTAATCCGATTGTTTCGCCGGGTACGGATTACGATAAGTTGTCGGTGTATATTACACAGGTAATTTACCGTGAAAAGGAAAAACGTTGGTATCTTTGGTATTCCGGGCGCAACAAGACCGAACTTCCGTGTTTGGTTACGAAAGACGGCGAAGAACCGGGATTTGACAAAGCGGAAAATTAACGGGAACGGTGAGTACCTAATCATAGGAAACGGCATTGATATTTCATAACCCGATTGCTTGGGGACTGCTTTTGCTGGCGGTTCCGATTATTGTCTTCTATCTGTTGAAGGTCAAACTTCGCCGCGAGCAGGTTGCAACGACAATTTTTTGGCAACAGATATTCGAGGAACAGCGGACACGCCGGATTTGGCGGCGGCTGCGTTATCCTTTGTCGCTCTTTCTCTGTTTGTTTTTTTTATTTCTGATTACAGGAGCGGCTCTCGGACCGGTCTTTACTTTCCGGCATCAACCGGCACGCTGCGTTATTATCGTTGACCATTCCGGCAGTATGAATGCGTTCGATACGAAACCGGCAGTAACACGTCTTCAAAAAGCGAAACAAAAATTAAAGGCAAACTTATCACAGAGAAAAACAGCAATCATTGCGGCGGGGAATACGCCGAAAATCGTTTGCGGTTTCACGGATAATGCCGGTTCATTACGCAGGGCGGTTGATTCCATTAAGCCGTCCGGTGAAGAAGCCGCAATGCGTGAAGCCGTCAAACTTGCCGAAGAACTTATCGCCGGTGAAACGGATTCGCTGATAATCATTTATACCGACGGATGTTATAAAGACCAAATCACAGAAACGAAGCAACTAAAATTTGTTCCAATCGGAGAACCGGCGGATAATGCGGCAGTAACGGCATTTCAGACCCGCCGGACTTTTGACGCAACTGCCGGTTACGAAATTCTTATCACTGCCGAAAATTTCGGGACGGCAAGCGTTGAAAGCCGCTTGGAAATTGAACGGAAAACGGAAAACGGCTGGAGTATTGTTGATGTGATTCCAGTGAAACTTGAACAGAACGTTCCTGTTACGAAAATCGTCAGCGGTATTTCTGCGGACGAAGAAACGTTTCGTGTAACGCTGCCGGCAGACGATATTTTACCGGCAGATAATACGGCAAGTGCCGTGTTACAAAAATATCCGAAACAAACGGTGTATCTTTTCGGAACGGACAACTTTTTTCTGAATCAGGTGTTGCAGGTTCAGACGAACGTTGACATCAGGCGAATTCAAGAGGCAAAAGAATTGCCCGCAGAGTTGCCGGAAAACAGTGTGCTAGTCATTCATCAAACCGTTCCGTCAACGCTGCCGAAAGGAAAAATTTGGATTATCGACCCGCATAACGGTTGCGGTCTCTTTCAGACGGGAGCGGAATTAGATAAGCCGATTTGTGTTGTTCCCGATGATTCGCAAAACGTGTTATCGTCCATTAAAATACAGGATACCATTTGGATCGGAGCGAGACGTATTACGTCTGTTGCCGTGAAGAACACGGCAGCAAATGTTCAGATATTTGCGCAAACGCCGGACGAGTATCCGTTATTGCTGCGTATCGGTAACGCTTTTGTTTTAACGGCGGATTTGAATCGGGGCGGTCTCGTAATGCAGACGGCATTTCCGATTTTGACGGCGAATATATTAGCGGCGTTGACAGCACAGCCGCCGCAACCGGTGTCAGGCAGTAATACGGCTGGCGGAGAAGGTAATCTGCGTCTTGCCGATGATTCGTTTTACGCTCAACCGCCGGCAGACGAAACAGCCGGTATTGCGGCGTATCCGCTTTGGTTTTACCTGACACTAGCCGCATTAGCCATAATAAGTGCCGAATGGTATTTCTACCAGCGGCGTTGGATAGAATGAAAGCGTTACCCCGTCAAAATGTTACTGACCGGCAGCGGTATGAGGGCGAATTTTTTACGCCGCTGCCGTTTGCCGAAAAAGCATTAGAATATATCGAAGCACAACTCGGCAAAAATTATCTGCAAACCGGTCAGTACCGGCTTTGGGATATGGCTGCCGGTACCGGAAATCTCGAACGTTCCCTGCCGGCGGGGACTCTGCCGCATTGCTATCTTTCAACGCTGTATCAGGACGATGCTTTAACGTTACAAGAACAGTTTCCTGACGCAGCACAGACTTTCCGCTATGATTATCTTAACGATGACCCTGCGCTGATGCCTCCGCTCCTTGCAGCGGATTTGCATAATCCGAAACGGCATTGGCTTGTGCTTCTTAATCCTCCTTATGCAACGGCACAGAATGCGGCAGTGAAAGGAAAAGCGAAGACCGGCGTTGCAGAAACGAAAATCCGCCGGCAAATGCACGCGGCTGGTCTCGGTGAAGTTTCGCGGGAATTGTACACACAGTTTTTGTACAGAATTCAAAACGACTTCCAAAACCGTACAGCGGTGTTGGGGCTGTTCGCTCCGCTGAAATACCTGATTTCACGTAATTATCAGCGTTTCCGTGAACAGATATTTCCGTGCCGGTTTCTTTCCGGCTTCATTTTTTCATCGGCAGTTTTTTCCGGTACATCGGCGGCAAATCATTTTCCGGTGTCGTTCATTCTTTGGAATCTTCAGCAGCGGCAGCCGTTAGAATCGCAAACAATCGTGCTGGATGTGTACAATGAATCTGCCGAAAAAATCGGCACAAAACAACTGCGCTGGGCGAATCGGTCGCAATTACTTAACGGTTGGATTAAGCGTCCGCGGGCAGCAATTTTGTTTCCGCCGTTTAGTTCGGCAATCACTGTCAAGGAAGGCAATACCGACACGCGGAACCGGATTGCGGAAGGTTTTCTCGCTTCGCTGATGTGTCCGGGTAACGAATTGCAAAATCAGCAAAAGACGGCGTTTCTTTCCGGTCCGCAAGTGAGTGCCGGTGCTTTTTCGGTAACTGCCGAAAACTTTGAACAAGCGATGACTGTTTTTGCGGCTCGGAAAATTCCGCAAAACAACTGGCTCAACCACGTTGACCAACTGATGCAGCCGAATCAGGAATTGCCGAAGGAGTTTATCGGCGATTGCACGCTTTGGAGTTTGTTCGACAATAAGAATCAAACGGCAGCGTTAAAAGACGTTTTGTATCGGGGCAAAGTCTATCAGGTACGTAATCATTTTTTTCCGTTTCCGGTTGACAAAATCCGTCAATGGCACGTTGCCGATGCGGCGATTGCGGCAACACTGCAAACGGCAGAGAACACATTTGTTGCCGATTGGTTGGCAGAACAGAGTCTTTCCGTTGAAGCCTCGGCGGTACTTTCGGCGGCGGAAACGCTGTACCGGCATTTTTACGGACATCTGCCGGAATTACCCTTGAGCAAATACAAAATAGAGACCTGGGATGCCGGTTGGAGGCAAATCAGTCTGGCGTTACCGGAGTGTCAAACGCATCGTTTTATCAAAGAGTTCGCCGACTTGCACCGCTGCCGGGACGCATTAAAACGTAAAATACTCCCGCAGTTAGTCCGCTTCGGCATTGCCGCAGACGGTACGTATTAGAAAATACCCTCATTCGTGTAACGGAAATCGTCCCTTCGGTCTCGGCGGAACGGCTCCTTCCGGGATTGGGCCGCCCGGTTTCCACGATTTTTTCCAACTGTCATCCTCCTTCTTTTTCTTTGCCGTTCCGATGAGTAATGTCGTCCCTATGAGGAATTGGGGACGATTCGCCAGCAATTTTGCGAGTTTTTTCGTCTGTTCCTCATTCAACATTTTTTTGATTTTTACCGTTACGGCATCAATGGCAGTTTTTATCTTTTTCCGATGCTCCCCCGCTCCCGATTTTTCGCCTCGAAAAAACTTTTCCTGCTCTTTAAGAAATTCTTCTTTTAACTGACCCAATATATCTTTTTGTTCATCGGTCAGATTCAAACCTTCATACGCTCCGAAATTCATATAAGGGTCATTGGTTCCAAACGGACTCGGCATCTGCAATTCCAGTTCCCGAAGCCGCAGCATCTGTTCCGGCGAAACGATTTTGGAAACGTATTGGAAGGCTTTCTCCGTATTTTCGTTCGCATCGTTCTCCCATTTTTGTCCCAGCGCAGCCAATTCTTCCGCATCGTCCGTTTGTCCCGCCCGTTCCCAGACGGCAATCATTTCGTTGCTCGGAAACTCCGGCAAGTCCCATAAAGCCAAATTGAATTTGCCGATTTGTTCGGCACTTAATCCCGTCGCCGATAGAAATTCAGGATTATCGCCATACTGACACAACAAGCGGACAGGACCGCCAATCCCTGCCGCCATAGAACGTACCGACGCACTCCAACCGGAGAGCGAAAGTTTTTCGTAACCATTGATAAGATTTTGTTCCTGTTCCGAAAGCGGATTACCGGAACCGTCCCGATAGGTCGGTTCATTATTATCCGCCGTTTTCGTTTTCTTGGGCTTGTTTCATCAGAAACTTTCCGCGAATACTAACGCCGTACATTTTTCCGCGAAATCCCGCTTGCTTCTTTTGTTCTTGCGCAACGGTCTCCCAGAAGGGAATCAAACACAACGCAAAACTCAATACCAGTAAAAAATGTTTCATCTTATTTTTCGCCGTCTGCGGTTTGACACAATATAGCATCTTTGCGAGAATGAGGCAAATGTAGTGTGCAACCGGATTCAACTGGGGAAATTTCTAACTATTCCGCGTGTTTGCTTCTTCCCAGTGTTCATAGAGCAGTTTTATTTTTTCCTGTTCCTCCTTGATTTCCTGATGAATCAAGCGCATCTTTTCGCCGTCCCGTGCTATTTCCGGTCGCTGCAAGTCATCGTTCAGCATCAAAATATGCGTCTCTCTGGCGAAAATTTCCTCCTCAATATCCGTTATTTTACGGTAGGGAAACTTGCGGGGCGTTCGCGGCGTACCTGATTCCTTAACCGGTTTTTTGTCCGCCTTCGGTGCCTTATTTACAGTGTTTTTCTTCGCCGGCGGACGAACTTCAACGTTCTTCTGTTTTAGTTCACTAATATCCGTTTTCAATTCGCCGCTAAACGGGTCTGCCATTAAACCCTTTGCTACCATATGCCGGAAATCCGTATAATTGCCGTCTAAAACTTTGAAGCGGGCATCGGGCTGAATAATCAACAGATGGTCGGCAACCTTATCGACAAAGTACCGGTCGTGCGAAATAAAAATTACCGTCCCCTCAAAGTCCCGCACTGCCTTTTCTAACGCCGCCCTTGCCCAAAGGTCAAGATGATTCGTCGGTTCGTCGAGAATCAGCACATTCGCATCTTCGGCAGAAAGCAGTGCCAGTGCCGCCCGGCAGCGTTGACCGCCGCTCAAACTCGCAACCGTCTGTAACTGCTGGTCGCCCGTTAAACCGAACGCTCCCAACAGACTGCGCCGCGCCGGTTCTTCAAAAATCTTTTTGCTCTTCGGTCGAACGGCATCAACGACCATCAGCGAATCGTCCAGTACGTGCAACTGCTGGTCAAAATAACCGATGTTCAGACCCTGCCCGTGAATCACTTTACCGGTATCTGCTTCGAGTTGATACAGCAAACACTTCAGGAGCGTTGTTTTACCGCAGCCGTTGGGACCGAGAATCGCCCAACGCTGTCCCCGTTCAATATCGAACGTCAAATCGCGGAATAACGGCTGATTTGTAAAGCCTTTTGACACTTCTTCACATCGGAAAACAATATCCCCTGTGCGGCTCGGCTTGTTGAAGTGCATCGGCGGCGACTCAATTTTTCGCGGCAAATCGGCGGGCGTTTCCTGCAAACGTTCCAACTTTTTGCGCCGGTCTTCGGCTTGAGCGGCTTTCATTCCGTAGTGATTGCGGCGAATAAATTCTTTCGCCTTTTCGACTTCCTCAATGTACTTTTCATAAGTCCGTGTTTGCACGGCAAGCCGCTCTTCTTTAAGCGTTGTGTATTTCGTGAAGTTGCCGGGATAATCGTCAATCGTGCCGTGAAAAAGTTCCAGCGTCCGGTTCGTTACCCTGTCTAAAAAATAACGGTCGTGTGAAACCAGAATGACGGCAGCAGATGTGTCGTGGAGAAAATTTTCGAGCCATTCTGTTGCCAGCAAATCGAGATGATTGCTCGGTTCGTCCAGAAGCATAATATCCGGTTCTTCAAGGAGCAGTTTGGCAAGACTTAACCGGTTCAGTTCGCCGCCGCTCAATGCCGAAACAGGCTTGATGAGGTCGGTATCGATAAAACCAACGCCGTGTAAAATCTTTTCGATGCGGTGGTCGAGATGGTACGCATCGTGCCGCATCAGCGATTCGTGTATTCTGTCATAACGTATCATCAGGGAGGCGGAGGCTGCTGCCTCTGTCTCTTGCGCAATCTGTTCGGCTAACCGTTCCGCTTCGTGCTGCATTTCGACAAGCGGTGCGAGTGCGATTTTTGCTTCATCAAGAACAGTCCGCTTGGAGCCGGTTTCGGGACGCTGTTCGAGATAACCGATGCTGATGCTTGAGGCTTTATCGATTGTGCCTTTTTCGGATTCTTCGCGTTCGGCAAGAATGTTAAGGAGCGTCGTTTTTCCGCAGCCGTTAGGACCGACGAGTCCAACTTTATCGCCGGCGCGGAGTTGAAAGGAGACATCGGCGAGTACGGGTTCTGCCGAAAAGTGTTTGCGCAAATGTTCAACGGTCAATATGACTTCCATAGTTCGTCATTATACCAATTTTTTCCGCTTGCGCAACAAATGCAACTCCTTGGGGTCAACAATCCAGCCGCGGCACTTCGGCTTGCCGCAGAGACATTTTGCCGCCCGGTCAGCGGGCCAAGCGTAATCTATCGACAGTTCCTCGTCGGGCAAAATGTCCCGAACTGCTTCAACCCAAATTTCACCGTCCGTATCGTCTTCAAACGATGATTCGCTTTCTGCCTCTGATGCTTCATCAGTTTCGATGTATTCCTCCGACTCGTATTTCCCGTCTTCTTCGCCGCCGTAATAACATTCTGCTTCGTCTTCAGGCGGTTCGGAATTGCCGTCTAAATTTAATTCCTGTTCACTCAACGTACCGGATTCGAGAATCTCATTTTCGTCTAAATCTGCTTCGCGGACATACTGTACAAGTTGGCAATTCGGTTCACAGGAATGATTGAGGTAGCAAAACGGCGGGGCGGGTTCGAGAACTTTTCCTTCGCCGGCACCGATGCAGTAATCGCTTCCGTAATTAGGGTCGGTAACAACGTGACCGGCAATGCGGGCAATGGGAGTGCCTTCAGGAATGAAAGCAAAAGCGAAAACGCCGAGTCCATATTCCGTCTTGCCGATTTGCACGCCGCTGGGAAAGACACGTCCATAATCGGATTCGTGCCTAACGGGTATGTCCTGATTTTCCTCCATTGCATTACCTTAAAGAGAGCCGTTCATTAGACACTGTTTTACCGAAGTGTCAACGGGCATATCAGTTATTGACCGGAATCTGGCATCCAGAAAGCCGTCGCTTGCACGGGAACGGAAAACGTGATAAAATGAACGCAGCAAGCATTATTTGGCAAGAAATGTCCGAAATCTATTTTGACCGCCGCACAACACGCGGTACCATTATCAGCAGTATGCCGAGCCAGGTGTTCCGGGATTGGAAAGGTTCCGAAGAACGGTGGCTCTTCGTTTCTCCGCACGACGACGATGTCGTTATCGGTGCTGGTCTGCACTTCATCGCCGGTCTGATGTCCGGTGTCGATACACACGCTATCGTCGCCACCATCGGGGCAGGATACTGTAAAATGGAACACAAAGATACCATTGCTCATATCCGCCGGAAAGAATGCCGCAAGTCTTTTGAAATGCTGGGACTGCCGGAAGAAAATCTGCATTTTCTTGATTACTGGGCAAACGACATCGTCAAAAATTTGGGACGGCGGTTTGTCGATGACCCCGAAAGTTCAACCGTCATCGCCGGCGCAAACGGCTTTCAAAATTCGTTCACCTGGCTGATACGTCAAATCCGTCCGAGCCGGGTTTTTCTGCCGACGCAAACGGATATTCACCCCGCACACCGCGCCGTTCACAGTGAATTCCTCATCAGCATTTTTCACGCTATCGGAAAAATATGGCCCGAATTGGGCGAACCGATAAAATCGTTTCCGATTTTGTACGAATACGCAACATACAACGATTACGTCGAGCCGCCGAATCACCGAGTCCGCACATCGCCGGATTTGCTCGAACACAAACTCGCCGGTATCAGTGCTTACGCATCTCAAGAGCAGATTGACCTGCTGGTCGTCAACATTCGTGAACAAGGTCCCCGCGAATACATCAGGGAAATGAACTTTAAGATTTACGACCCCAGCAAATATGACGATTTGTTTAACTAATTGAAAATTGATAACTATGGACATTACAACACTTTCGCCGGTACCGGCACCGTTTTGGTTCGTGCAGTTTTTCAAAGTCGTCGGATTCACTCTCCATCTGATTCCGATGGGCGTTTGGTTTGCCGGTCTGCCGGTTGCTATCCTCGCTGCCGTTGTGCATACGAAAAACTCCGGTCTGTATTCCCGCCGGATGTTCGGGCAATTTCCGGTAATGATGGCACTGGGTATCAACTTCGGCATCGTCCCGCTGCTCTTCCTGCAAACAACGTACTACAAAGCCTTTTACACGGCAACGATATTGACCGCCTGGCATTGGATTGCTGTCATTCCAATCCTGATTGTCGGCTATTACTCGTTGTACATTGCCGCTTACAGTGCCGAACGGCGGGGACGGCAAATCCTCTTCGGTTTCATTGCCTCGCTGTGCCTCATCACCATTGGACTGCTTATATCCAACGGTCTGACGCTGATGGTGCGCAGCGACTTGTGGAATGCCCTAATGGAACAAACGGGTTACTACGGTGCAACGCTCGGTACAGCAAATAATTTTTCCGATACCGCATTGTGGATACGTTTTGCAACGGTGTTCGGTTTCGCTTTGATAACGGCAGGCGTTTGGGCTGTATTCGATTCGCATTTCTTGTACAAAAACAGCGATAAAGCGGCAGAAGACGGATACCGGCGTTGGACACTCGGTTTGCTGAAAATGCTCTCGGTTTTGGGACTCATTGTGATTGCTTCTGCCGGTCATCTGCCGATGCTCTGCGGAATACCGTCCGGCGAAGCGGTTAAAATAGCGTTTCCTCATTCGCTTGCGGTGTGCCTGCTGCTTGGTCCCGCTGCCGTGTTTGTGTTGACGTTGATTGCTTATTTCAGCAAAGGCGGCAGAGGTGCCGTATTGCTTATCGCCCTTGTGCATTTCTTGTCATTGGCGTATTTTGCCGTGGTGCGTCAAATCGGTCAGAATACGGGAACGGCTCAATTTGCCGATGTGTCCCAACTGCCCGTTGCCGTCCAATGGGACACGCTGATTGCGTTTTTGGTATCCTTTGTTTTCGGTGTTCTGATTATCATTTGGATGCTCCGGCAATGTGCGCTTGCGGCGAAATAATTGAAAATTCTCAATTCCTATGCAGATATTGCCGGCTATTGATATTCGTAACGGAAAATGTGTCCGTCTGAAACAGGGCGACTACGGGCGGGAAACGGTCTATGGAGACAATCCCGTTGAGACGGCACTGCATTGGCAGCAACTTGGTGCAGAGTTTCTGCATATCGTTGACCTTGACGGAGCGAAAGACAAGGAACCGGTGAACAAAAACCTCGTTTGCCGTATGGCTTCGAGCCTTGATATTCCGCTCGAAATCGGCGGCGGCATCCGCAGCGGAGAAGCGATTCAGATGTATCTGGATGCCGGTGTCCGGCGGGTAATTATCGGCACGCTGGCGTTAAAAGAGCCGCAATGGTTTCGGCAGGTGTGCGGACAGTTTCCCGACCGCTTGGTTTTAGGCATTGATGCAAAGAATGGTATCGTTGCAACCGAAGGCTGGCTGGAAACGAGCGGTATCCGTGCTGTCGAGTTAGCAAAACAATATGCCGATTTGCCGTTGGCGGCAGTTGTTTATACGGACATAGCAAAAGACGGAATGTTAGAGGGACCGAATTTTGAGGAAATATCGGCGATGCAGGAGGCGGTGCCGTTTCCGGTTGTTGCCTCCGGCGGTGTCAGTACGCTTGCCGACATTCGGGAACTGATGAAACGCAACATTCCGGCGTGCATCATCGGCAAGGCATTGTACGAAGGCACGCTGCGTCTCGAAGAAGCGTTAAAGGCTGTTTGCAAAATGCTGTCTTGAATACTTGCTCTTTTTGTGTCCATCATTTTATTGCAGATGCAGACAACATTCCGTTATGTTTTCCCCAACGCTTTACCGATGTCCAATGCTTTCTGCATTAACACCGGAGACATAACAAAATCCTGCGCCGATGTATTATAGCAGAGCAGTGTCTCGACCACCGTCCAGCCGAACGTCTGGATTATTCTGTTCGTCATATCAATCACACCGCGGTATTCGTCCGCCTTGTGATACCCTTGTGAGAAGACGGTTACCGCCTTTTTTCCGGGGTGGCGCGGAACAAAACTGCCGTCTTTGAACTCCATCATCGGAAACATACGGTCTATCCAAATCTTCGCCTGTCCGGTAATCTGATGAAAATAAATCGGCGAACCAAAAATAATAACGTCTGCCGTATCGATGTCCGCATACGCCGGCTGCAGCGCATCGTTCACCGCACAGCCGTTGTGCGTTCGGCAATAATGACAGCCCTGACACGGACGCACTCCGGTATCGTTCAAACTGTAAAACGTTGATTGAAAGCCCTGTGTTTCGGCACCCCGCAGGATTTCTTTTATCAACGTGCTCGTGCAGCCGTTTTCGTGAGGACTGCCGGAAAATGCAATAATCGTCGGCATCGCTGTTGACTCCTTATTTGATTAACATTGTGATTAACAGAATTTTATGGTATTCTATAGCCGTCCGAACTGTGTTCATTATACCGTATTTCGGTGTGAATATCGTCTCCCGTTTTAACCGTTTTCTCCGGCTTTGTCCACTCCGCCTCCGCAATTACTGACAGTTGAACCGCACGAAGCCGGTTGGCGGCTCGACCTCTTTTTGACGCATCATTTTCCGCAGTACAGCCGGACGCTTATCCGTAACGCCGTGATGAACGGCGGCGTTTGCATTGACGAAAGCACCGAATCGCAAACCAGCGGCAAACCGTCTTTCCGTCTCCAGCCCGGTCAAAACGTACGTTTCACGCTGCCGGAAATACCGCATCAATCGCCGCAGCCCGAAGATATTCCGCTCGACATTCTTTACGAAGACGAAGACCTCGCCGTTATCAACAAGCCCGCTGATATGATTGTTCATCCGTCGCGGGGACATTGGTCGGGAACGCTTGTCAGTGCGTTGGCATTCAAGTATGCCGGTCAATTAAGTACGACCCGCGGTCCGCTGCGTCCGGGCATTGTACATCGTCTTGACAGGGATACAAGCGGAGTGATATTGGCAGCGAAAAACGATACGATACACGGAAAACTGGCGGTTCTTTTTGAACAGCACCAAATCCGCAAGGAGTATTTTGCGCTGGTCATCGGCAATCCGCATCTTGACAGAGATTTGATTGATGCGGCAATCGGACGGCACCCGCGGGTGCAGGAAAAAATGCGGGTATTTCCGGCAGATGACCCCGATGCGAAAGCAGCACAGACGTATTATGAAGTTATCAAACGTTACGGCAGATTGACAGCGATTCGTTGTTTGCCGAAGACGGGCAGAACGCATCAGATACGGGTTCATCTTTCGCATACAGGTTATCCGGTATTATGCGATAAAGCGTACGGCGGTAATCGGACGGTAACACGGGAACAACTTTTAGGCTTGGTTCCGTGGTCGCTGACAGACGAACATCCGCAAGGAACGGTATTATTGCACCGTCAGGCACTGCACGCACAGCGGTTGACATTTATTCATCCGGCAACGGGCGGGGAATTGAGTGTCGCTGCTCCCCTCGCCGCCGATATGCAGGCAGTTATCGATTGTTTAGAGCAGATTAAAAATTGATACAGAATCATAAGACGGTAAATGTTCCGAGAACGGCACGATGGTCGGACGGATAGCCTTCGATACCAACATCGCTTTTACCGCCCGGTTCGCCGATAATTTGAACTTTGTCCAGCCTGACTTTACCGCCGGAGTAAAACAAAAAATCAATCCGGTCGTGTACTTCTTTTTTACCCGGACGCGGTGTCCAGGTATGACCGGGTTTGGCGGCCTCGTCAGAGTATATTTTACGATAACTGTCAATCATTCCGGCTTTGTCTATAAACGCCGCCGTTGCCGTCCATCTGACAGGTATCCTGCACTGTCCCGCCTTCGCCGCTTTTTCCGTCCAGTCCAAACAAGACGGCTCATTGAAATCTCCCGTCAAAAATACCGGATACCCGTCTTTCTGCACTGCAATAATGTCCGCAAGCGTCCGTTCAACTTCCTTACCCCGCGTTTTCCACGCCGACTCCAACGCTTGTTCGGCGGTATTCAACAACGGTGCGCCGCCGTATTGAATGCCGTTAAGCGAATACGGTTCATAAGGACTATGGTGCAAATGAACGTTAAACATCCAAACGAATTGCTTGCCGCTGATTTGAATTTTAACCCCGATTTTCTCCGGCGAAGTTCCGACAATCGGATACCGGCTGATGATGGTGTTGTTCCGTTCCCGCAAATCAATGTGTGTATGCGAAAACCAGCCGAGGTCTTCGGCAAATTTTTCGGCATTGTTCACGTTCGCTTTGCTCGGTTCCTGAATACCGACAATGTCTGCGCCGGTTTGTTTGATGACATCGAACGTTTTTTGTACGGAATCACCGCCGCCGACCCAGATATTGAAACTCATTACCTTGAGTTCCGTTTCGGCAGTAAATGCACAAGCGGTGCAAAGAGCAAAAATAAATACAGCGGCACAGTATTTCATCATATTCCGACAGCATTGAGAGATTCGATGCCCTCATTGTAGCGAAAAAGATTCGGCGCGGCAACCATCGCGGCATTACAACGTCAGTGATTGACATTACGGCGGTATCGGGTAAAATACCGGCTTGTTATTATACGCAATATCAACGGAAAAAGGATACAGCAATGGCATTGGTCAATACCAGCGACTTTCGCAAAGGTCTCAAAGTTCAAATTGACGGCGACCCGTATATTATGCAGGAGTGTAACTTTGTCAAGCCCGGCAAGGGACAGGCTTTGTACAAGTGCAAATTACGGAACCTGACCAGAGGCACGATGCTTGACCGCACATACAAGAGCGGCGACTCGCTGGAATCTGCCGATATTGAGGAAATTGATGCCCAGTATCTTTACAAAGACAATCACGGTTTTGCCTTTATGGACAACACGTCGTATGAACAGTACGAACTGTCGGAAGAAATAGTAGATGATGCGTGGAAGTATCTGAAAGAGGGAATGATATGTAAGATGATGCTCTTTAACAATACGCCGATGGGTGTTACGCCGCCGAATCACGTTGTCTTGACGGTGGAATACACCGAACCGGCAGCGAAGGGCGATACGGCAACGAATATCACGAAACCGGCGAAGGTGGACACCGGAGCGGAAATTCCGGTACCGATATTTGTCAAGACCGGCGACAAAATTAAGGTCGATACCCGCACCGGCGAATACATCGAACGTGTGAAGGAATAGAAACCGGAGTTGAATAAAGTAGAATTAAAAGGATAATCCCCAATGTCAACGCAAGATACAAGGTCGCCTGCAACCGCAATCTTGGAACAGGGCATTAACCGGATACAAAGTATCCGGCTCTCGTAATTCGTACTCTTTTAGTGTAAAAAACGTTGCCCTTCGAGAGCCGGCGACGATGTCGCCGTGATTGCCCTTGGGCGACGAACTCGTCCAGTGCCGCAAATCGGGTTTCATTAGTACAAAGATTTGCTTCTTAAATAAAGTTTGCCATCGGGAAATGTCTCGAAAGACAGTCTTAGCCATTCCCCTCGTTCACTCTTATACGTCCAACTCTCGCTGTGTCCCGTACCAGAGTCACTCATTGACACGTCGTCGGGTTCCCCCAAAAGTCGCCTGACACTTTCAGTCGTGCTGACCCCGGCATACGTACGGTAGGTTGTCAACTGACCTCGAGAACCTACTGTTTCGGTTGTAACAAGTTGGTCATAAACACTTCGTAAGTTCCGACGGTTTTTTTCTAGCCGCTCCTCTTCCGCCTTCCATACCTTCCTTTTCTCCTCCATTACCTTGTCTTCCTCCTTTTTCTGCTGAAGTGCCGTTTGGATTTTCAATATTGCCTCTTTTGCCGCTATATGTCCTTGTTCTGCGGCTTTGCTGTTCCATTCAGCCGCCTTATCTAAATCCTTTTTCCAACGATCACCTCCTCCGTTAGTATAATAGACACCGAGCCAATATTGTGCGTCTGCATTTCCTTTTTCCGCGGCTTTGCTGTACCATTCAACCGCCTTGTCTAAATCCTTTGGGGCACCTTGCCCGTTCTCATAACAGACACCGAGACGATATTGTGCGTCTGTATGTCGTCCCCATTCTGCGGCTTTGCTGTACCATTTAACAGCCTCGACTAAATCTTTTGGAACACCTTTTCCCTCAAAATAACAGAGACCAAGGTTATATTGTGCGCTTGCATTTCCTCGTTCCGCGCCGTGGCGGTACCATTTAGCCGCCTCGACCGGGTCATTTGGAACACTTCGCTTTTCATCATACATATTGGCGGTCTGCCGGATACCGGATATGATACCAAGTACTCCCATCAGCAAATAAAAGCCGACAACAGATATTCCCACAATTATCCAAATCCGCTTTTCCTTGCTCTTCGGTGCGGCAGTTGTCCGCGGCACAGATACCGGCACAGGTGCAGGCGCAGCGGAAA
>JAITQJ010000032.1 GCA_031288955.1 Planctomycetaceae bacterium
CCCGTACCCGTAACTAGAAGTCAAAAAACACCGTGTTTTAGCATACTTCTAGTTACAAAACGCCGACTTATGGGTACGCTGTTTTTTCAATCGGCGATTTTCACCTCTGCCTTCTGTAATGCCTTTTGTACCAGCATTAGGATTTTCCTCTGTACCGCCGTATCTAACAGTTTCCAACTATCGACTACAAAGTCAACCTCGCTGCCTTCTGTAACTCCGTGCGTCATTACGCACTTTAATTCAGGTGCAATTCTAGGTACTGTTGTAATTTCTGATTGACGCAAGTTGTTACCCTGCGAGGTGTTATGAAAACAGGATAAAAGCCGAAAGATTCTTTTCTAATTCTTTTTTGTGTCCTTCGTGCTTTTCGTGGTTAACATTATCTCTTTCTATCCTCTCTCGGTGAAAAAGGGGGAATGTGTGTTAGCGTAACCCTTTTGCTTTCTTCACCAACTCGACGAACTCTTTGCGGTGCGAATCGTCTTTGACGCTCGGTGCTGCCAGTTCGAGAACCATATCGTAAGTTCCGCTGCCGCTGTGCCGGCTGTTACGCAGTAACATTCCGTACAAGGCAACGGCGGCGGCAAACTGCGAGTCGGCAGACATTGCCGTTGACTTTGCCGTTACAGGATATTCAAGCAGCGAACTTTTATCGCCGTCCGGCTCCTTGTAACGGAGTTTCACGAACATCAACTCGTCCGAATAAGTTGAAGACGCATCCAGCGGAACTTCGGGGCTATTCTTCGGTTCGTTACCGTAACGGGATTTATCAACGATGGCAGGCAGACTCTCACCGGCAGGGACGATTTCGTAAAGTGCCGTTACCGTATGACCGGCTCCGATTTCACCGGCATCGACTTTATCGTTATGAAAATCTTCGTCGCGCAGTTTCCGGTTTTCGTAACCAAGCAGCCGGTATCCCGCAATCTTTGCCGGATTAAAATCAACTTGAATCTTTACGTCCTTTGCGATTGCAAAGAGCGTACCGGTCAAGCCTTCGACCAGCAGCCGCCGTGCCTCGTCAATCGTGTCGATGTAACCGTAATTGCCGTTGCCCCGCATCGACAGCGTTTTGAGCCGGTCATCTTTGTAATTGCCCATTCCGAAACCGAGAATCGTCAAAAAGACACCGCTCTTTGCCTCATCGCCAATCATTTCTTCAAGCGTCTTATTGTTCGTTTCGCCGACATTAAAATCACCGTCCGTACACAAAATCACGCGGTTTTGTGCCTTCTTATCGTAATACTTTCGGGCAACTTCGTAAGCGGTTTTAATTCCGGCAGCACCGGCAGTCGAACCGCCCGCTCCGAGAGCGTTGATGGAATCCAATATCGCCTGCTTTTCCTGTCCCGATACTGACGGCAGCGCAATCCGGCTTGCACCGGCATATGTTACGATGGCAACGCGGTCTTTCGCTTGCAGCATTTCAACCAGTTCGGTAAGTCCCCGCTTGACGAGCGGCAGCCGATTGGACGCTTCCATCGAACCGGAAACGTCAATCAGGAACACGAGGTTGAGCGGCGGTCGTTCTTCGGCACTGTACTCTTTGCCCTTAATTCCGATGCGTGCCAAAAGATGTTTCGGTTTCCAGGGACACGGCGAAACGTCAACGTGTGCTGCAAACGGCTTGCCGTCTGTCGGCTGGGCGTAGCCGTACTTAAAGTAATTGACGTACTCTTCGAGCCGAACAGATTCGACCGGCGGACGCTGGCTCCTCTCGTTGATATAACGCCGCATTGCGGTATAGGATGCCGAGTCAACGTCAATAGAAAAAGTCGAAAACTCGCCGGCTTTCACCGCTTTGAACTCGTTCTCCGTAAATTCCTTGTACGCTTCGGCGTTGGCAGAATTATAAACATCACGAGGCGACTTTCCCTCATCGGCAATACTGTTGTCTAACGGTACCTTTTCGTCCCGCAGCACACCCCGATTAAACATAAACCTAGACATTTCGCTTACTTCGCTCGCATTATCGAGAGTTTTGGAAAACTCAACACGGCTTTGCGGTGTGTTTGGTGTGTTTTGCGGCGGCAGTTTCCTTGCAAACGATAACAACATATCATCTTTCTGTCGGGAGGACGAGTCAACGTCCTTTTTCTTATCAACCGCATCAATGGCATCGTTGCTAACACCGAAGACGTACATTGCAACGTCCTCTTTCTTATCAACCGCATCAATGGCATCGTTGCTAACACCGATGACGTGCTTTGCAACGGCGGTTTCTTTGGACGGCGGCAAAAGGGGAACGAGAGCGGCGATAAACAGCGAGGCGGCAACAGCAGCGGCAGCGATACGAACAAACCATTTTCTCGGTTTCGGCTTCACCGTCAGCATTTTGTCCGCCGGCAGTGGTTCATTCTTCATTGCCGTTTCGATTTCCTGTACGGTCTGCCGAATGGCTTCGATTTCTGCCAGCAGTTCGGCATCGGCATTGATTGCCGATTGTATTTCCTGCATTTCGTCATCGGGCAGTTCGCCGAGTACGAAAGCGGTCAGTTTGGGGTCGCTTATTGTTATGGTCATTTGATTATTTTTGGGTTAACGGTTGGGAAAATTCTTTACGCAACAAGCCGACGGCTTCGTGTATGAGCCACGCAATCGTCGTTACCGGTTCGCCGAGGACTTCGGCTATTTCGGCGTATTTGAGACCTTCCTGAAATTTAAGCCGCAGCACTTCACGATGCCGAACAGAAAGGGCGTTTATCTTCTGTTGTATCATTTCGTTCTCCTCCTTTTTTTCGGTCAATAAGACCGGATTAAAAAGCGTTGCGGCGGCAAGTATTTCCTCCGGCATCGTTCCCCGTTTGTCCGATTTGCGGAGCCGGTCAATGACGAGATTCCGAGCCGTCCGATACGCCCAGGGACGCAGTTGTTCGATTTTCCCTCGATTTTCCTCGAGACGCAGAAAGACATCTTGAGCGACATCTTTTGCCTCTTCGGAATCGGAGAGCAGCCTTGCTGCATAACGGCAAATTGCTTCGTAAAGTTCGTTTTGCATCGTATCGGGGGGCGTATCTGCGGAAGACACGCCATTGAGGGACTGGTACCTGTTTCGTTCTCCCAAGAGTATAGACGAACAAAACGGGATTTTCATAGAAAAAATCGGCAAAAAATTTTTTGCCGAAAGAATTTATCCTGCGCCGGGGAATCAAATCCGCCGTATCAGCACTGCCGAGGCTTGTCCCTGCGGATTGAAAGACGTTTTAATGCAGTAATTTTCCGCTAACGAGACAGTGCCGGAAGGTATCGCCTCCGCCGCATTTTTTGAGGTTACCAAATGCAGCGGACACTCTGCATCTGGTTGGGCGTAATTGACCGTCGGAAATAATTGTCCGTTTTTTAACGCTAAAACGCTGCCTATCAATTCAACCATTCCGCTGCCCGCCCCCAAATTGCCGAAGATGCCTTTCATCGCCGTAACCGGTACCGGTGTTTTTCGGGAACCAAAAACATCTTGAATTGCTTCCGCTTCCGCTTTGTCCGCCGCCCTGCTTCCGAGACCGTGTGCGCTGATGTGTCCGATACCGTCCGGCGTTAAGGCATTTTGACGAAGTACGGTTTCCAAAACGCTGCGTACCGCATTCCGCGGGGATTGCGGCTGAATCCGATAGACACCGCAAACGGCTTGCGCCCAAATCGTTGCGCCGCGTTTTTCGGCGTGTTCCCGCTCTTCGAGAACGATTGCGCCCGCCCCTTCGCCGAGTACCGTCCCGTCCCGCCTCAAATCAAACGGTCGGCAGGCACTTTGCGTCAATTCTTCCTGTTGGTAAGCGTGAATCATTTTGAACGGATGCAGCCGGCTGCCGGTCGTACCGGTAAGCATAATATCGGCTCTGCCGTCGGCAATGATTTTTATCGACTCGCCGATAACAGCCCCGACAGATGCTTCCCGCAGCGTCATCGAATTGCTCGGACCGTGAAAATCATTGAGAATGGCAATATGACTCGCCGGCATATTCGGCAGATACTTTAGTTGCCAAAGCGGCTGCATTTTCGGTAAACCGCAAATGCCCCAGCGGGAATAATCGAATCCCTTATCATCAGTACAGGAACGGATACCATCAATAACATCGTCAACGGTTGTCAGTATGTAGTCGGAACCGAAGGATATACCGATGCGGTCGGAAGGAAACTGTCCGATTTGAATACCGGCACAAGACAACGCCCTGCTGCTGGCAGCGACTGCCATTTGGATTTCGCGGGACATTACTTTGAGGTTTTTCCGTATGCCTTTCTGTTGAGCAGTATCTATCGACTCAAACTCGTTGATATTGCCTTCAAAATTTGCCGGAGCGGCAAGAGATATTAGTCCGCCTCCGCCGTGATAAGGACGCACAGCACTGACACCGGAGACGAGTCCGTCCCAGAATTCGCCAATAGAGCGGAACAGCGGGGCAACGATGCCCAGTCCGGTAATGACAACTTGTCGCCGAGCCATATCGGCACAATATAACCTATTTTAACAAAGATACAAGGAGTCTTATTTTCCTAAAATATGTAAACTTCCGCAATGCGTGTAGCGGCGTGAACGTGTGAACGTCATCGGATTCGTTATCCCCTCGCCCGTCGGACCGGCTATCGAAAACGATGACCAGCCCGCCGGTCCGCCGCCGTTGCCCGATGTACTCGCTCCGTTTGTAACGAATATCGTCGTGTTCAACTCCTTCGCCATCCGTGTTATCGTATCAACGTTGTTGGAGTGAATCACTGCCGTATGGCGAAAATTATGCTCGTATTTCTTTGCCGCCGCAATCCCTTCATCTGCCGTCCGCACACGGACAAACGGAACAAACGGCATCATCTGCTCCACCGGTACAAACGGATTGCTCTCGTCCGTTTCTCCAAACAACAGCGTTACTCTGTCCGAAATGTTCTTGCCGATTCCCGAAGCCAACACTTTCGCATCTTTGCCGAGAAAATCCCGGCTCGGTACATAATGTCTTCCGGCACCTTCACCGGTTTCCGCGATTCCTTTTCGGGTCATTGTCTCTGTTTCCGCTGCATTGAGCCGCACCGCACCGGCGCGTTCCATTGCCGACATCAACGCCTCAAAAATGGAATCAACGGCGAACACCTCCTTTTCAGCAAGGCACAGCAAATTGTTATCGTAAGCCGCACCGGTAATGATACTGCGTGCCGCCCGGTCAAGGTCGGCAGTTTCGTCCACAACAACCGGCGGATTGCCCGGACCGGCAACGATAGCCCGCTTTGCCTGCGACAGTGCCGCTTTGGCTAAACCGGGACCGCCGGTAACAACGAGCAGCGAAATGTCGGGATGCTTGAAAATAACGTCCGACGTTTGCAGCGTTGGTTCGACAACAACGTTTATCAGGTTATCGATGCCGTGTATGCGTAAAATCATCTCGTTAAACCGGCGGACACCTTCGGCAGCAATGCGTTTGCCGCTCGGATGCGGATTGAAAACGACAGTATTACCGGACGCAATCATATTGATAGCGTTGTTGGCAATCGTCGGCAAACTATGTGTTACAGGCGAAACGGCACCGACAACGCCGAACGGGGCGTGTTCGATGATTGTTAAACCGTGGTCGCCGGTGAATATCTCGGTTTGCCGGAATTCCGTACCGGGAGCATTGCGTCCCAGACCGGCAAGTTTGTCAATTTTATGTTCGAGACGACCGATTTTAGTTTCGTTCATTTCGAGAGTGCCGAGTTCGACGCTTTGGTCAATGACGATACTTCGGATAATGTCGATGACGGCGGTACGTTCGGCAACACTTCGGTACTGCAATTCCTCGAAAGCGGCTTTGGCAGCAGCAACGGCATCGTTCGGGTCGGAGAACAAACCGTTATAGCCGCGAAAACTTTTATGCGCTGTATATGAAGAGGCACCGGCATTTGCCGCAGCGGCGTTGCCCGGACAACCGGCGGCTTGAGATGTGCTGCCGGCACGGGGACTTGTCCCGCGCTGGTGCGCAACACGGTTGAGAACTTCTTCAACAATATTGCGGATAATCGGTTCGCTTAATTTCTGCACGGCTATTCCTCCTTGAAATTTGATTGATAGGTTTAATCTGCGGGATTTTCCTGTAACGCTGACTCAAAATACCTCTGGGCAAACTCATACAAGGTTTTTCTTCTATGCAGCGTTTCCTGTTCGTTTTCGTTATGTGTTTCCTTCATACGTTGTATGTGTTCCCGCGCATCGTCGAACCGTTTGGATGCAACATAGCGGTCACAAAGCCGCTCATAAGTTTCATCTTTCGGCGGCGGAGACATCGGAAATTTTGCAGCAGGTGTCATTTTTTACCTCCTCTTCCTCTTCTGTTGTCTGTCATATCTGAAATGGTTTGAATGAATACCGTTGAGTTTTCGGTATAAATCGTTACTTCCTTTACTTCCCGAACAAAAAAACCTTTGCCGATACTTCTCTGCGCAAGCGTTCTATCTACCGTTTCCATTCTTGATTATTTTCAAATCGGGGTTAATCCTTCCCCCTCACATCACGTATTCAATCGTCTGCACACACCAGCCTAAAAAATATATCAGCGCACCGAGAATAACATCGGATACAACCGCAAGTATGACATCAATTTGTTCA
Organism: Planctomycetaceae bacterium; assembly: GCA_031288955.1. Classification (GTDB taxonomy): domain Bacteria; phylum Planctomycetota; class Planctomycetia; order Pirellulales; family Thermoguttaceae; genus WRKP01. The sequence continues at coordinate 6,563 of JAITQJ010000032.1, forward strand.
AGGTAACATAAAACGGCGATGAGTATAAACAAACACACGCTCATCAATATCAATACTATCGGCAAGCCCAACGACACCGCCCCAAGGTATCCGGCAGCGGCGGCAAACATCAGGGAAAAGCCGCATAACGACCAAAACAGGGTTACGACGACACAGCACCAACTTTTGATTAGTTTCGGTTCCATCGCTTTTTCTGTAATCTTACGATTACGGCTCTAATGTCCTTTGTACGCACTCCCACGTTTCCCTAATCGGCATAATACGAAAGATTCTGTATTGTTTTTCGCCCCCAGATGAGCATCACATCATTTTGGTTGTTGAGCAAATTTCAGCGGCATAAATAATAAGGCAGCACCGCTTGGGCGTTCAATCGTCTTTTTTCTCCGTTTCCGGCTTCGGCGGCGGTGATGGTTCTGTACCGACAACTTTTGCCAGCGTTTCGGGAAACTCTACGCCGCCGATGTCCTTCATCACTTGCATCATCGGCGGAAGTGTCTTTGCCATACTTTGTAAAAAATTCGCCGTTGCCGTTTGTTCGCCGTCTTTGTTTCCGCCGTCCCAAACAACGATTTTATCGAACTTAATGTTAGAAATCGCCTGTGCCGATGCTTCGACCAAATTATCAAAGTGTTCCAGCATCAACAGTTGAAATGCCTTTTCCGCCCCGCCGCACGCCTCGATAATACGCTGAAGTCCTTCGCCCTTTCGGGCTAAAATCTCATAATTGCCCCGCGCCTCCGCTTCGAGTTTGGCAAAGATTGCCTTCGCTTCGCCTTCCGCTTCAATCCGCTTTTGTTCGGCAAGTGCCTCCGCCTCGACAATCGTTTTCGCTTTCTGCGCCTTTGCCGGTGCCTCGTATTCAGCCCGCTGTTTTGCTTCCATCAATGCGGCTTCCGCTTGGGCGGCTTTGGTTTGGGCAACGTACTGGGCTTCGAGAACAGCGGCTTCCGATTCCCGTTTTTTCGTTTCGCCGGTCTTGTACGCTTCGGCTTGTTTGACCTGCAACTCGGCTTGTGATGCCGCAATGA
>JAITQJ010000044.1 GCA_031288955.1 Planctomycetaceae bacterium
TGAGCGGTGGTATAAACTTGGTGGTGAGTCACGGCAGATTACTGACGATGATTTGATAACCGCTGATGCTGTGTTAGCGAAGAAGAGATTAGAAACTACTCTGTATAATTTGGGGACAAAAGCGGTTGAGTGGGAAATCGGGACAGAACGATTCCCTGACCAATACGAGCGATGTACACTCTGCACCGAGAAAAACCGTGTGGAGACACTTTACAAATACGGCAAATTGATTTTTGCATCTCATCTCGTTGACCACAACCCCGATGTTGCCGGCATAGTGAACGCATTGTGGACAGCACTGGACAAAATTGCAGCAGACTGTGACCTGCCCAAACCATCAAGAAAAAAGCCAGAGGCAGCCCTGCAAATGGTTGCCAAATGCAGATGGCGCGACCAAGATAACATAATACAGAATAGGACAGATGTAGAATTTCATCAGGCAGTGTATAAAGCACGTGCAAGCGGATTAACCTACGAAAGCGACACAGTCGGGTTAGTGGAAGGATTGCGTCTGTTGGGCGAGGCAGCATTTAATAAAAAAATCGGTGCAGAACAGTTTCCCGAACAATATCCCCAAGACTGGTTAATAAGTGAATCGGGACAAAAGGATGTACACGAAGAATATGGAAACCTCATTTTTAAGTCGCACGCCTTTGATGACGAACCAGCCGTTGCTGCGGAAATCCAAGATGTCCAAAGGGTACTATCTGACATTAGAAATCCGGTCGATAATGTAGCCGATAATCTAGCCGATAACGACGAGCCAGCCGTTGCTGCGGAAATCCAAGCGGACAAGATTCCCTCTCTCACAGTTGGAAATGTAGCCGATAACGACAAGCAGAACGCAGTTTCTGAACGGAAAGGTAAAAACAATGTTTGGGCATTAGGCATTGGAGGCAGTACCGTATGGTTTATCATTGCCGTTATCTATGTTATCGTGAAAGTATTCTTCTTCCGAAAATGAATAACCGCAACTTTTATCACGTTCCGTATCAGTTGTTTATGCTGATGATGACAATGCTCCTCATCGGCATTTTGCTGTTCGATACAGCGGGACATCCGACCGATGAAGTTAGGCAGGTTCTCAAATGGACGGATTACGGTTTATGCGTTTTGTTTCTCTTTGACTGCATTTATCAAATTATTGTTGCGAAAAATAAAGTCAGGTACCTTTGCACTTGGGGATTGATTGACATTGTCTCTTGTATTCCCGTTTTCGGCTGGGGACGGTTCGCAAGAGTTATCCGAATTCTTAAATTGCTGAAAGGCATTAAGACGGCAGCGGAACTCGTTGGAACCATTGGGCGAAAAAGGGGAGAATGTGCTTTACTTACGGCATTTACTTTTCTGACTACCGGTGTTTTATTCGGTTCGATTGCGATTTTGCAATGCGAAACGGAAGAAGGCAACATCAACAACGCGGCAGACGCTCTTTGGTGGACATTTTGTACGATGATGAAAGGCGGCTGCGAAAATTTTGACCCTGTTACAGCCGAAGGACGCTGCGTTGCCGCCGCTCTTTCGCTTATTGGATTGGGAGTCAACGGAACAATCATTGCGTTCGTTGCCTCGCTGATGATTTCGGACAACAAAGAGAAAACGAAAAACGATTAAAAGGCAAAAGGATATGATGTATCCTTCCATTTACCCCGCTAACCCAAAACATTACCAATGCAGCCCGTTAATGTCCGCAAAATGACCGATGTGATTGACAAGGTCGGAAACGCCCTTGCTGATGTGTGCAGCGATAGTAAGTCCTTGCAGTATCTTATTGATACTTTTGGGAAATGACCGGCGGCACAGCCGCCGGCTCTCGGCAGGGTAATGTTTTTACGCTAAAAGAGTATGAATCACGAGAGCCGGATACTTTGTATCCGGTTAATGCCGTCGGTAAGGCATCTTACAGAATATCCTTATTTGCTGGTTTGGTTTTGAGTTCTTCGTCAAGGCGGTCGGATTCTCTACGCAGGTCTTCGTCTGTTTCCGTGAGGAATTCTCCATATTGTTTGACAATGCTGCCGTTACCAACGAGCGGCAATACTTTGCCGTTCTTTTCACGGACAACCGTACCGTCTATGAACAACTTCATAATACTCGCCTCGTTGCGGAACAGCGGCAGCGGTACGTCCGTCTTGTTGATTTGTTCAATGTCCCGAAGACGCAGCGAAGTTATCTTCGTTCCCCGCCGGATATGCAGGGTCGGTGCCGCTCCGGGCAGGTATTCCCGCCGGTGAACATTTGATATGTTCAGATTGTCAATGCTCATTTCCCCTTCAATACCGATGACGGCAAATCCCTTGCGTTCTCCTTCCCGATGACTCTTGCCGGCACGGTCAGGTTCCGTCAGTTTGGAACAAAAGATATTCCGTATGTCAATGTCTTCATAAGCCGGCGTGTTATGAAACGGCAGTTTGTAATGGGTGAATGCTACGGCATTGCGGTAAAACTGACCATAAACATTGGAAATCGAAATCCGTTTGACCGGCGAACCCGTCGAAAGCATACGGACACCGCGGAAACATTTTTCGCCGCCCCAAAGTCCGTCAATTTCAATGTCCGTTATCGGTCCGGGTGTCTGATTAAAAAACGGCACGTCATCGGCGTTCAGTGCGACCATATCATCGTTGGTATCGCCTTTGATATTTGTAATACGTCCCTGACTGTTCATTCCGTTGAGATGAATTCCGTCCATACTCGGATTTTTCAAGTTGTAATCGAAAACAATATCGTTGATAGTAAACCGGTGACAGCCGCCGAGGTGCATTCCGAACAGCACGGGGTCTTTCAGCGTGATATGTTCGATACGCAAATTTTCAACACGAAGGAACAGCATTGAATTGCCCATAAAAATATCGCCGGAATGAGCAATAGCCCCGCCGTTTTTCTCGGTCAGATACCGGACTTTATTGGAGCGGTTGTTGCCGTCCCATACCCCGCCGATAACGGAAATGTTTTTGTTGCCGTTGACAATATCGGCATTGACGAGCATCGAAGCATTGGTATTATCGGCGCGGTAAATCAGCGTGTTCGGGTCAAGCCGTAAAGTCTGGTCGGAATGAATCTTCAACGCCTGACTAATGACGTAATGTTTTTTCGGTTCCGGCAGATAAACGCATTTTGCCCCGGAATCAAGCCGTGCCTGAATCGCTGCGGTATCATCGGCAGCGCCGTCTCCGGCAAGCGGCGGCAAGTCCTGCGCAAGAAGCGGAGAAACCAATAGAAAAAAAACGAAACCGAAAAAGGGAAAATGTTTCATTGGTGTTAGGAAAAAAAAGGGGGGGCTTTTGCTTGTCCGTTCGTCTCTTTTGCTGTACGCCTTCAGTATATCATCTTTACAAAAGGTTGGAAATTGCTGCCGGAAAGGTATTTGCGGAGTCTGTTTATTTTGTTATAATGCTGTTTATGTCAGATAATAACGATAATTGGTCAAGCCTTCTCGATGATTTAGGCATTGAAGAACCGAAAACGGCAGCACCGGAAAAGCCGGCAACTGCTGTCCCTAATGATACCGTGTCTGACGGCACCGTGTCTGACGGCACCGTGTCTAACAGCACCGTGTCTAACAGCACCGTGTCCGAAGCGGCGGAATCCGAAGAGACAGAAGCGAAACCGGCGGAACGAAAATCAATTTTTTCGCGGTTTCCTAAAATCAATCTTTTCGGAACACCGCCGAAAGAACCGCTCGAAACACTCGTAAGCGGTAAAACTCCGGCACGCGGCGGTAAACCGCTTACAGGGAATACTATCGAAAAATCTCAAGGAATCGCTCCGCTCAGAGAACCCCAAAAGGCTCTTGACGAAACCGCCGGGGGCAGAACCGCCGGAAACAGCGGGGCTTTGCCCGCTATCGTGTCGCAAATTGATGCCTTTGCCGCCGGCGGCAATGACCATCATAATACCGGCAATCACCGCAGCCGACGGCAGTCCGCTTCGATATTTGAAGAACCGGTGCCGATGTCCGAAGAAGAAAAGGCTCTGCAAAGCATTTTCGACGAACCCGCCGGTCAGCGCAGCCGACGCAATGCTTTTAATGACGATGCCTTTGACGAAAACGGCGGTGAACCGGTACGGCGGGAACGGGGACGCGGCAGCCGTAAAATGCCGGTTGTCGATGACGTAACACTAGATAACGAATGGCAGGAAGTCGGTGCCGAAGAGGCTGATATTCCGCCCGAACCCGTGCAGCGGCGTGAGCCGAATCAGCGGGGCGGACGGCAGGCACTGCCCGGACGGCAGGCACTGCCGCAGGAAAGAAACGGAAGACAAAATGCTGTGCCGCCGAGACGCTACGGCAATGCCGTACGGCACGATATTGACGAGTCCGTTCCGCACAATAACGCTTTTGACAATAACGCTTTTGATGCACCGGCGGACTTTGATGCACCGGCACCGGAGCGGCAGCAGCGGGGCAGAAGAGGCGGATACCAGAAAGCAGCACTGCCGATTCCGCCCGAACAAAATTATTCCGAACGGGACTATCCTGAACGGGATTATGACGATGAGCGTCCGGTTGAACGGCAGACACCGCGGCGGGAACGGAACGATGAACGGAGCAATAATTACCGCCAGCCCGTTCAGCGGGAGTATGAAGCGGATACTCTGGACGATGAAACCGAACAGAGGCAGATTCACCGGGACATTCCGGGCTGGGAAGATGCCGTCGGCGATATTATTTCCGGCAACATTGCCCGGCACAGGAATTTCAGTTCCGGTACCGGTGCCAATGCTTCGGGAGCGGGCAGCCGCCGGAGACGCTAGATGACGAAAATCAATTCGCCTGAAGATTATCCGCAGGGAAAGTCGGCAAACCGCCGTTTGGCGCGTACCGTCGTTTTTCAGATACTTTATCAGGAAGAGTTCAATGCCGGTTCGCTGCAGCGGGATGCGGCGGCGTACATCAAACAGGAGTTGCCCAAGCACGAGCCGCTGGTGCAGTTTGCCGAAATGCTCCTTGCCGGTACGGTCGAAAAGCGGCAGGCGATTGATGCAAAGTTAGCGGAAGTTGCGCAGCATTGGACGGTAGAGCGTATGAATCCGACAGACCGCAGTATTTTGCGGCTGGCGGTTTTTGAAATCATCGGCACGTCTGCACCGAAGGCGGTTATCATTAACGAGGCGGTCGAGTTAGCGAAACAATTCGGCACGAAGGACTCCGCTGCCTTCGTCAACGGAATACTTGATAAAATTGAGAATGAACCGCAGGTGTTCAGAGCCGCTAGCGCAAGATAGCGGTTTTGAAGTTATTTGAATTCTATGGGTGCTTCGTTCCTTATTGATGGTATTCAGTGATGCACTTTGCCGCTTTCTGCACATCCACAAGCCATATCGAGAAAGAATATCACCCGTTCGCAGGAAAATCGCCAAAAAAAGACTACCACAACCGCACCAATGCCAGCCGACAAAAATACGTGAGATAGATAGGCAAGAGTCTTCTCCTTTTTAGGCGATTGCATTGACAAGCATCGCCATCCAGCGGATAATGAAACAATTCCCCGTTGTTCGTCTATGGATTTTGAACCGTTAGTTCTACCGGGCGTTGACCCGGCTAGACCGATTGTTATCGCCGGTCCGTGCAGTGCTGAAACCGAAGACCAAGTTCTCGATTCCGCCCGCGGTGTTGCTCGAAACGGCATAAAATTGTTCCGCTCCGGTATCTGGAAGCCCCGCACAAAACCCGGCGGCTTTGAAGGGGTCGGTGCCGCCGGACTCGCCTGGCTCAAACGAGTAAAACGGGAAACCGGTATGTATGTTGCCGTCGAAGTTGCTACAAAAGACCACGTTTTTGAAGCACTCAAAGCCGGTATCGATTTTCTTTGGGTCGGCGCAAGAACAACCGTCAATCCGTTCGCCGTTCAGGAAATTGCCGACGCTCTGCGGGGTGCCGACGTGCCGGTCTTAATCAAAAATCCCGTCAATCCCGATTTGGAACTCTGGATTGGGGCTATCGAACGGATTTACGGTGCCGGTCTGCGGCGAATCGGCGTGATTCACCGCGGTTTCAGTTCATACGAAAAAAAAACGTACCGCAATCCGCCGATGTGGCATTTGCCGATAGAACTGCGCCGCCGACTGCCGGATGTTCCCATCTTTTGCGACCCCAGTCATATTGCCGGTAAACGGGATTTCATTCTGAAACTGTGCCAGCAAGCGATGGACTTAAAGTTTGACGGCTTAATTATTGAAACGCATTGTCAACCGGAAAAGGCGTGGAGTGATGCGGCACAGCAGATTACGCCGGAAGCACTCGGCGGGATTTTGCAGTCGCTTGTTATCCGCAATGCAGACGGTTTATCGGAAGACTTGTCGGAGTTGCGCTGCCGAATCGACTTGATAGATGAGGCGTTATTGGAATTACTGGCGAAACGGATGAACATTTCCGGCGAAATCGGGCGTTACAAGCGGAGCCGGAATATGCCGGTGCTGCAATCGAGCCGGTACAGTGAAATCATTGAACGCCGGGCGGCACTGGGGAAATCAATGAACCTCGACGGTGATTTTGTACGGTCAATTCTCGAAGAAATTCACGAAGAAAGTATTCGGGTACAAATGGACAGCGAATAGCCCGTCTGCTACAATGACGGTGTTATGATTGCGGTTTACGAACATCATATTACCGTTTTGCCTTCTGACATTGATGAGAACCGGCACGCCAATAATCTGTGTTATCTGCGCTGGATGAACGAAGCCGCCGTGGCGCATTCCGCGGAAAACGGCTGGACTGCGCAGCGTTATATCGAACTCGGCTCAACTTGGTTCGCCCGAAAACACACCATCGAATATCTGCTGCCGGTGTACGACGGCGACAAACTCGTTGTTCAAACTGCCGTGGTTGATTGGAAAAACGTCCGGTCAACGAGACGCTATCGTTTTATCCGCATCAGCGATGATAAACTTGTTGCCCAAGCCGAAACGCTTTGGGCATTTGTCAACCTGACAACAGGCAAACCGGTACGAATTCCGGCAGAAGTAACCGATGCGTTCTCCGTGGTTTCAGCGGAGTCGTTTTGTTAGGAGGCTTTACCAGCGATATTTTCACTATAAAGCCGGCGGCGTGCCGCTATTTCGGGGTTCGTTGCGGTCTTCATCGGGTTCGATGAAGCCGTTGCCGTTCTTGTCCAGTTTGCCGAAAAGAGCCAGTGCGGCAGTTGACAGCGTCGGTGCAAACTCGGCGAGTGAAACTTGTCCGTCGCCGTTCGTGTCCCGTATCAAAAACCAAGCCGGTACGCCCCGCAGCGTTTCCGGTGCGGTATGAAACTTTTTGACCGCCGGTGTTTGTTTGCCCCGCATTATCTCTTCATACACCGCATCATCAACCGGCTTATCGTTTTCCAAAATTGTTTGAGATGACACGTCTTCCGAAGCGGCTGGAGGAATAACCGCTTTTTCGTTAGATAACGCAGCCTCCGGCGGAATAACCGAACGGAACAGTTTCAGATTTGCCGGGTCAACTTTACGTTCTTCGTTTGGGGCGGCAGCGTGCGGGCGGTGCAGTGTTTTGTCTTTGCTGAAAAGAACGATGGAACGGACTAATTCTTCAAACGTGATTTTCCGGTCGCCGTCAATGTCGGCGGCTTGCGGTGCTGGTAAAATACCGTTCCATTCGGACTGTTCGACAACGCCGTCGGTATTTTTATCGAACTTTTGCATTAGACCGGCAGCATAACGGATAACTTTAACCGGCACTAACGGCGAAGCGGTACCCTGCTGCAATACGGGCGGCGTATCATCAGCCGCTGCCGTTATCAGGCACAGCAAAGTCAGCCCTGCGGTCAATATCTGCCGCAAACGGATGATTGTTCGTCCTGTATTCATAACGGCAATTATCCGTTCGGCAGCGTCTTTTGTCAAATTGTCCTTACCGCACCAGTTCGACTTTTTCGGCGTGTTCCAAATCGCAGGCGTTACCCTCGTCCGTGTCGAGATGCACCTCTAACTTGATATTTTCACCGATGCGGACGAGCAAATCCTCAAATACTGTCGTACAACCCGCCGCCGTAATCCGCAGACTCATCCGTGCCTTGTCCCGGACACCGTAATACGCTGCATCTGACGCTCCAAAATGCACGTGCCGCTCCGCCCTGATAACGCCTTTTTTCAATTCGACCACCCCCTTCGGTCCAACAAGAACACAGCCGGACGAACCGTCCAGATTGCCGCTTTCCCGCACCGGCGGATTGATCCCCAGCGAAATAGCATCGGTAAATGCCAATTCGACTTGCGTCTCTTTTCGGGTCGGACCAAGAATCCGCACGTTCGGCAGCATCCGCCGCCGGGGACCGACAACCATCACCGTTTCTTCGGCAGCATAAAAGCCGTCCTGATACAAATCTTTGTACTTCGTCAGTTGTGGTTTGCCGAAAAGAACCTGCACGTGTTCGTCAGTCAAATGTACGTGCCGGGCGGAAATGCTGACGACAAGTTCAGGTTTGTCCGTTGTCTGCACTTTCTGTTCTTTACCGCTCAAGCGTTGGAGAACAATTTCTCTGACGATATTTTCGAGAACACTGCGGTCGATTTGCGGCAATCCTTGCATCGTTTTGTATCCATACCCTTTCCGCAGTATCGGCAATCGTCTGCCG
>JAITQJ010000068.1 GCA_031288955.1 Planctomycetaceae bacterium
CGAGGCGGCCGTCAGGGTGCTGGTCGTCCGCCGCACAAAACAGGCGGGCATGCACTGGCGGCTCGCCAACGCCGTGCGCATGGCCGCCATCCACGCCCGCTACCGTTCCCGCCCGAATGCCGCATGAGCCTCACACAAAAAAATCACACCCGATATTCTTGCGATTGCAACTCTGAACGTGTACAATGAGGATTATGCGTACACTTAATTTTGTTCTTACTGTTTGCCTTGTTCTGTTTTTGTGTCAAACTGCCGAGCGATGCTTTGCCCAAAGCAATGCGGCGAAACCGGCGGATATCATCGGTAAGCATATCATACAGTTCACGAAACCGGCAGCGAAAATTCCCGTCCATACGTCCGCTTATGCTCCGCTGTTAGGCAACGGATTTACCGGTATCGCTATCGCCGGAACACCAGACAAACAAACATTTTACGCCGCACGAAATGACTTTTGGCGGTTGCAGCACGGATACTGCGAAAGTTATCCGTTGTGTCTGGGAAAAATCGAATTAAACATTCCCCAACTCAAAGACGCTTCGTTTCTTCTTGAACAGCACTTGTACGATGCTGTAACAACTGCCCGCTTTGCGAAGGACAGTTTTACCGTAACATACAAGATTTATACTGCCGCAACCGAAGATGTTTTCGTTGCCGAAGTGTCAATGCAGGGGGACGGTTCGCTCAACGGAAATGTCCAACTCGTGCTGCCCGGTGCGTTGGAAATAATCGACCGGAAGCCGACGGCACCCTCTTATCCCGATGTCAAAGAACGGCAGACAATCAGCGGCGGCATACAATATATTTCCCGTGCTTATGAAACCGGTACGGCAATTCCAACGAAGGCGGCAATCGCTCTATACAGTGCTGACATTCAAGGGCAGAACGGACAATTCGTTTTAACGTCCGGCAAACCGCTGCGCTTTGTGTGTGCCTTTTCCAGCAACTTCAAGAGCCGCGATTGTGTTGCCGCTGCGGTTGATAAGGTCAGGGAATTTTGTAACGAAAAGAAAATAGAAGAAACGGAAACAGCACATAAAAACTGGTGGCACGATTACTGGGCGAAATCGTTCGTCTCGATTCCAAATAAAGCGATTGAAAAACAGTATTACGTTTCGCTCTACGGTTCGGCAAGCACCAGCAGGGACAAAGATTTTCCGCCCGGCATTTTCGGTACGTGGGTTACCAAAGAACAGCCGGCTTGGGCGGGAGATTATCATTTGAATTATAATTATCAGGCACCGTTTTATGCGCTGTATTCAGCCAATCGGATTGAACAGGCGGAGCCGTTTTATCCGCCGCTTGCCGCATTTATGGAGCGTGGAAAGTTTTACAGCGAAAAAGTTACAGGTGTGCCGGACGGACTGCTGTATCCTGTCGGCATCGGACCGTGCGGCATTGAGACGACCCGGCGGAACAGTATTTTAGAAAAGCACAAAAAGAATTATGACACGCCGCGAACCGTTCAGGAAGGCGGAATGTTTTGGGGACAAAAAAGCAATGCAGCATACTGTGCGGTGAATCTGTCGATGCACTTCTATCATACCTGGGACAAAGATTACTGCCGGCGGGTTTATCCGTTTGTTAAAGGCGTTGCGGTGTTTTGGGAAAAATATTTGAAATACGAAGAGGGGCGGTATGTGATTTACAACGACTCTATTCACGAGGGTTCGGGCAACGATAAAAATCCGATTTTGTCGCTGGGATTAGTGAAACTGGTAATGCAGACGGCGGCGGATATGAGCGGACTGTTGGAAGAAGACGCTGACCATCGGAAAAAATGGCTGCATATCCGCGATAATTTATCGGAGTTTCCGTTACAGGAACGCAGCGGCAAAACGGTTTTTCGTTACACGGAAACGGGACTCGCCTGGAATAACGGCAACACGTTGGGCATTCAGCATATTTATCCTGCCGGTCAGATTGGATTAAACAGCGATGCGAAATTGCTGGAAACAGCGCGTAACACGATAGCCGAGATGGGGCGGTGGCTGGACGGCAACGGCAGCAACAGTTTTTTTCCGGCGGCGGTGCGGGTCGGTTTTGATGCCGATGAAATCCTCCGGCAGTTAGAGCGTTATTCGCTCCGTACCTATCCGAATGGTTTTCCGTTGGACAATCCGCACGGCATTGAAAATTGGAGTACGGTTCCGAATACGGTCAATGAAATGCTTTGTATGGGGCATCAGGATATTGTCCGGCTCTTTCCGGTTTGGAACAAGAAGGCGGATGCGGCTTTTCATCAAATCCGCGTTGAGGGTGCGTTTTTAGTCTCGGCAGAACTGAAAGACGGCGTTGTGCAGAACGTTCGGATTGTCAGTGAGAGGGGACGTGATTTAACGCTGCTTAATCCGTGGCAGGGCAGACGGGTGAGTGTCAAGGAAAACGGCGGTGCGGCGCAAGTCTATGAAGGGGCGGTGATTAAGTTCAGCACCAAAGCGGACGGAGTGTATGCGGTAAGCGGACTGTGAGTTTTCCTAGCCAAAAAATAAAAATCTGCGATAATACAATTCAGAGCCGTTATCGTAAGATAGCGGAAATCCGATGAACATTCGGAATGTTTGACTAATTTTGTTCGGAAACAGACTTAACTATCCTTTTAACTTTGCAAAACACAATGCAGCGGCGTGATTTTCTAACGGCGGCGGGAGCAACTGCGGTTCTCTCGGCGGCAACTCCAATTATGGCACAGGAACTTTCAATGCGGGAGTTTATCGAACTGCGGACTTATACCGTCAAGGGTAGAGCCAAGCGGGACATCTTGGTCGAAACGCTCGAAAAAGCGTTTATTCCGGCGGTCAATGCTCTCGGAATCAAGCCCGTCGGCGTTTTGCTGCCCCTCGAAAGCGAAACGAAATTTGCCGATAACGTTTTCGTTGTCATTCCGCATAAGTCGTTCGACTCGTTCCAGAATCTTACGCCGAACCTGTTGAAGGACGAAACGTTCCTCAAATCGGCATTTTTCAAGACGAACTCGAAAGACCCCGTCTATACAAATTGCGAAAGTGCGTTGCTTCGCTGTTTTGAGAAGTGTCCGAAGTTAGAATTGCCGAATCTCGGAGTTGACCGGTTTTATCAGATTCGGACGTACCGGAGTTTCAGCATTGAACGCAATGCGGCGAAAATAGATATGTTCAACAACGGCGGCGAAATGGCACTGTTCCGCGAACTGGGGTTGAATCCGATATTTTTCGGCGAAGCCTTGACGGGCAAATCGCTGCCGAATTTGACGTATATGGTCGGCTGCGAGAGTCAGGAAGTCCACGATAAAACTTGGAAGGACTTTATCGCTCACCCCAAGTGGCAGACGATTAAAGGCAATCCGGCTTATGCCGACACCGCCACCGAAATTACACGTGTTCTGCTCCAGCCGTCCGCAGGCTCGCAGATTTAGACCGGTTGCCGATTAACACGGTCTTTTTTAGATATACTCAATTTTGCGTGGAAGCAAATTTTGGAGAATGGGTTTTCTGCGTAAAAACCGCCTGCGGCGGCAAAGTTAGTCGGGAGACGATTCTAATCTATTTTGATATTGTTTTCCCCCTTCTGAACAGTTGCGGTCAATTTCTTTTTCGTTCCGTCCGGCAAGGTTACGGTAATTTGATACTCTCCCCGATAAGCCCGAAGTGCTGCTTTGCCATTTGCGTCCGTTTTCACCGTAACATTCGTTGCCCACTTTTCCTTAATCAATTTTTTCAACACGTCATACGCAGGTTTCGGCGACATATCCTTTCGCAGCAAGCCAGCCGGTGCCTTTTTCCACGCCCCCTGGTCGGAAAAGTCCCACCAAGTCATCGCCGCAACCGACGGGTACGAAAACAGCATCGTGTAAAACCGCTCGACTTCTTCCGCTTGTTTTTGCTCGCCTGCCGAATCGGTGCCGGTCAGCAAATCATTGTCCGGCGGCTTCTGCCAATCCCTTTCTTGACTCGTCGAAATAATCGTGATTTCCGTAAAATGAATCGGCACGTCAAACTTGGCGAACCGCTCACAGACTTCCTTGATGCGGTCATCACCCCAAACGCCGCCGTGCATATGCGACTGAATTCCGATGGCATCGTAAATCGGTTTGCCGTTTTCCGTGAGTTTTTCAATCAAATCGCTGTAACTTTTATCTGTTATGTAATCGTTGATTAGAAGTGTTGCCTTCGGATTGGCTTTTCGGGCAGCAGTAAAACAATCTTTTGTCAGTTGAACACGGTCTTTGGCAATACCGAGTTGGGTCAAGAGAGGCGAACGTTTTTTTTGCCTTTCCCAAGCCGTAACTTCGTTAATCACATCCCACGTGTCGATGGTTCCGGTAAAATGGTTCGGAACAATTTCGGCGCGGTGAACAAGCCGCTGATAGAGTTCGTCCTGTGTCATATCAGCAATCCACTTTGGGTCGGACGTATTCCAGACAAGCGGATGCCCTTTGGGACGGATACCGTTTTTTTTGCACCAAGCGGCAATCTTTTCTGACGATGCGTAACTTGGTTTATCTTTTTCCCGCTCATAATTTGCCCAGTAAAAGGGAAGCGTAGCAAAGTTAAAAATATCGGCAAATTGTTTGCCGTATTCCTCATTTTGCTGCGGCGTTTCGTTGGAGTTCAACTTGAAAATGTTACAGCCGAAAAGGAATTCGTGCCGGAGCATTTTTATTTCAACGGCGATACCGGCTGCGGGCTTGCCGTTAATCGTAACAGAAATGTTAACGGATTCTTTTCGGTATTGTTCGATTCGTGCATCGGCATCGGTACGCCAATCAGCGGCAAATGCGGCAGGCAAAATAAAAAGCGGCAACAGAAAAAGAATTTGTTTCATAAGACTTGTTTTACAGCCTAATAATTGCTGTAACTCTCTCATTCTACACAGTATTGTTGTTTTTTCAAGGATAATTTTATGGAGCGGGTCAAGAAAACATTCAAGATAATGACGTATCCTGACCGTAACAGAAGATGAAGACACCTCTTGCGGACAAAACTCGTCTGTGCTATTCTTAACAGAGAGTTGATAGTATATGCTGTGGAATACCGATTAAAGGCAATCCGGCTTATGCCGACACCGCCGAATTAACCCTAAACATTAACCCTGAACATTAACCCTGAAAAACCGATGCCGAAGTATTGTGTTCTGTTTTTATGCGTATTCCTTTCGTTTTCTGCTGTACTTGCCGGACAGGAGAAGCCGAAGAAACTGCGGGTGCTTTTCATTACAGGTGAAGACCATCCGGCACATCATTGGTGGAAGATTGGTCCCGTGCTGCGTGAAACGCTGAAAGATAAAGCGTCAGTGGACTGCCGGATTGCCGAGGACTTGGAATTTCTCGCAACAGATGTCATCAACGACTACGATGTGATACTGTTTTACTTTAAGAATTATTCGCCGCTCAAACGTAATGACAAGGCGAAGGACAACTTGAAAGCGTTCGTTGAAAACGGCGGCGGTTTGGGGTTGATTCATTTTTCTTGCGGAGCGTTTGAAGACTGGCGGGAGTTTGAACAGTTTTCGGGGCGCATTTGGGACCCGAAGAAGCGGGCGCACGACCCTTACGGCAACTTTACGGTTCGCTACATTAACCGTGAACACCCGATAACGAAGGGGCTTGCTGACTTTGAAACAACGGACGAACTCTACACGTGTTTGAAGGATTCGCCGCTGCCGATAGAAGTGTTAGCAGAGGCAACGTCGAAAGTTGACAAGCAGCCGTATCCGATGGTCTTTGTTCTTAACAAGGGTAAGGGACGCATATTTCATACGGCATTGGGACACGATATCAAGGCTGTATCGTCGGACGGTTTCCGGGAGTTAATCAGCCGTGCCTCGCTCTGGTTGGGCAAACGTTTGTAAAGAGTAACGGATAATAAGCGGAGTGCGTTTTCATTTGCCGCCGTTGACAAAGGAGCAGCAATAGGCGACAATGAAACGCTGTCATCAGCCTTGCGATGCTCTACATCACCAACAAATGCCCTACGAAGTAACGTTAATCACCGGCGACGGTGTCGGACCGGAACTCGCCGCCGCCGCCCGGAAATGTGTTGATGCAACCGGTGTAAAAATCAACTGGGACGTTCAGCAAGCCGGTCTCGACGTGATGGAACGCACCGGTACTCCGCTGCCGGAGTCCGTTCTCGAAAGCGTCCGCCGTACCCAATGCGCTCTCAAAGCCCCGATTACAACCCCTGTCGGCACCGGTTTCCGCAGTATCAACGTCCATCTCCGGCAGGAATTGGGTTTGTTCGCTTGTGTGCGTCCGTGCAAGTATTATTCCGGCGTGCGGACATTCTTCGACAAAGTCAACGTTGACCTCGTGCTGTTTCGCGAAAACACCGAAGACCTTTATGCCGGTATCGAGTTCGAGCGGGGCAATCCGAATACCGCCGAATTGTACAAGGCGATTAACACGCTTGCGAACGGGAAAAAAATTAAAACCGGTGCGGCTGAAACCGGCATTTCGATAAAACCAATAAGCGTTTCCGGCACGGAGCAGATTGTCAAAGCCGCTTTCGATTATGCCCGCAAAAACAAGCGGCGGAAAGTGACGGCAGTCCATAAGGCGAACATTATGAAATATACCGACGGGCTGTTCCTTGAAGTTGCCCGCAGTGTTGCCGCAAATTATACGGACATTGAGTTTGAAGACCGCATCGTGGACAATATGTGTATGCAACTCGTTCAGAAACCGGAGTTGTATGATATTCTGGTACTGCCGAATCTTTACGGCGACATATTGAGCGACCTGTGTGCGGGCTTGGTCGGCGGTTTGGGACTGGCACCGGGGGCAAACATTGGTCCAAACGGGGCGGTCTTTGAAGCGACTCACGGTTCGGCACCGAAGTACAAGGGACAGAACAAGGTCAATCCGTCGGCACTGATATTGTCGGGAATGTTAATGCTCCGGCATTTGAAGGAATTCGAGGCGGCAGACCGGTTGGAAAAGGCGGTTGCGGCGGTTATTGCCGAAGGCAAGAGCGTTACTTATGATATGAAGGCAGACCGCAACGACCCGTCCGCTGTCGGTACCAAAGAAATGGCAGAAGCCGTCTGCCGGAAAATATCGGAAAAATGACGGCACAGACGTTTACTTATCCCTTTCCCTTGTATTAGGAAATACCGGTTCCAACAGCGGTTCGTCAATGTCTATCGCAAAAAAAGCATTGTTGCCCGCCTTCACTTCGTACTCCAACGGAGTCGTCTCCGCATTGCGGTACTTCTCGGCACCGTATCCGAACTCATTGTTTGGGCTTTGTTGGCGACAAATTTACCGACAAGCACCTTGTACTTGCCCGGATACGCCCCGTCGTTCGTGCTGTCCCCCAGACAAACAGTACCGGATACTTGCAGCACATCAGTTGCCTTTGACGAGGAACTGCTCGTTTGGTCCCGGTAATCGGCAGGCGAAACACAAAACCGGCGGCAGTATTGACTTTGGATTTTTCTTGTGTTATACTCCGGCAGAACACAGAAGGTAAATTAGACAAATGTCAAATCAGGCAAAATACGTAAA
>JAITQJ010000127.1 GCA_031288955.1 Planctomycetaceae bacterium
CGGCGGCGCAAGCGGCAGCGGAAAAGGCAAAGAACGATGAACAGTTCCGCCGGAAATACGAACAGATAAAAAAACAATCCGATGACCTTGACTACTACATCAAGGATTTTCAGAAACAACTTGATAAAGCACGCGGAATATTACGGGATAATCCCAAGATGGTTCCTAGTGATGTGCGGGATTGGCAGTCCAAAGCCAAAGTAGCGGAGGAGTACCTTCGTAAATACCTTGACCAAAAGAAGAAGTTGTGGGAGCAACTAAAATGATTCCGCTAGAAGGATAACCGCGAGACCGGCGGATATTTTTTGGACAAAAATAACCCGTGAGCGGTGGTATAGAATGTTTCACGCAGAGGCGCAGAGAACACAGAGGGATTGCAATGAGGAATAGAAATGAGAAATTGCAATGAGGCACCAAAAAAATTCTCCGCGGCCTCTGCGTCTCCGCGCGCGAGTATTTTACGTTTTCGGCGTAATTTTTTCCCCGCCTTAAACGAGGCGGACAACTAAACCCATAACATCAATCTAATACGATGATTATCAAAAACATTGAAGGGATGAGTGCCAAGGAATTAAATCAGGAACTGGAAAAAGGAGGCAAATTTGTCATCTTCCAGTATTGTGTTTCTGTTCTTGTGTTAACCTTTAAGCGGGGAAGTCATATTTATTTTATCCGCAGCGGCGAATCCGGTTTTCAATACGGTATCGGGTGTACTGTCACAACGTTGTTATTCGGTTGGTGGGGGTTTCCCTGGGGACCGATTTATTCGATTGCTTCGCTGATAACCAATTTTCGCGGCGGTAAAGATGTTACACAGGAGGTGATTGCTGCGCTTAATCGCAGTACAAACTAATATAAACTTGATGACGATGTGCCGCATTTACTACCGGCGTACAAGAAGTCCCGCACAAAGAACGCAGAGAAACAGAGAAAACGAAACGAATTGATATGTCCCGAGAGAACGAACCCAAACCGGAATCCGAACCCGAAACCGAAAACAGCGAGCAAAGCGGCACTATGCCGGACACTGTCCGAATGTTTATGACCGCACTTCTCGCATTGCCCCTGACGAGTATCACGAAAAATCTCATCGGCGATACGCTCCCCAACATTGTCATTTTCATCGCTTGGTGGGCCGCAATTTCCGCCGCCATCTATCTCACCGGAATCGGCAAGTGGAAAAAGGGTTCGCAATGGATATTTTTATTCTTCTGCGCTCTCGTTTCTGCCGGACTCTACGCCATTGCCAATGTCAACGAACGTATGCCTGCACCCGCTTTTAGCGAATTCAAAATTGACACCGAGAACGCAATCGAACCGGAAAACATCCCGCCGAAGACGGAGCATTTGGCGGAAAAAACTTCTATTGCCGCTGCCGAGCAAGATGATGTCAAGCAAGATGATGCCGAGCAAGGCGATGTCAAGCAAGATGATGTCAAGCAAGATGTTGCCCGCAACCAGTACGTTGTGGGGTATAAGTATTACAGCGGTGCCGAATTTCCCCGAAATGACAGCGAAGCCGTCAAATGGTTTCGCAAAGCCGCCGAAGCGGAAAATGCCGATGGACAATTTTGGCTTGCCCTTTGTTATGCACAAGGACACGGTGTAGAAAAAGACAAAAACGAATCTCTCAAATGGTTACGCAAAGCCGCCGCACAAGGATATGACCTTGCCGAAAAAGTCCTTGAAACAATCGAGAACGGAAATGCAAGCGATGAAATGTTTCAACAGTGGGAAGAGGAAGCGGCACGACACGCAGCGGTCGACGCAATGTTTGAGCAGTGGGATAAAGAAGCCGCCGAACGAGGACAACAGCCTTTTAAGAATGAAGACTTATCGCATTTGAGCGATGCCGAAAGAGCAGAGGTGTTGCGGCAGCGAGGCGAAAAAATTGCCGAAGCAAGAGAGTATTTTTATGATTACATCACCGGCGTTTCACTTCTTGGCGGGCTGGGTGTTGATAAAAAGCAGGATCCCGAAGAGGCAGTAAAATATCTTCGTAAGGCAGCGGACAAAGGAATTGCCGATGCACAACTGTTGCTCGGTAAGTGTTATGTTCTCGGTGAAGGAGTTCCAGAGGATTTTGAAGAAGCCGCAAAATGGTATCGCAAAGCCGCTCAACAAGGCTATGCTGAAGCGCAATTCAAACTTGCCCAACTTTATCAGACCGGCTTGGGAGTTGAAGAAGATTTGACCGAAGCCGCAAAGTGGTATCGTCAAGCCGCTCAACAGGGAGACGAAAAGGCAAAAGAAAATTTGAAAAAGGTTGAAGAACAAATTAAGCCCCTACTGGAATTGCTGCATCGTGCCGAATCGGGTAATCCCGATGCGCAGTATCTTTTGTCACTCAATTACTGTTTCGGTTTGCACGATTTCAAACAAAACGAAGAAAAGTATCGGGAATGGGTCGAAAAAGCGTCCGAAAATTCCGACAAAAATTCCGCATCGGTTCAATGTGCAATGGGTGATATTCTCGTTGACGGTATCGGAGTTGAAAAAGATAGAGCAAAAGCGGCTCAATGGTATCGCAAAGCGGCAGAGCAGAATTTTGCACCGGGGCAGTGTTTCTATGCCCAATGTTTAGCGGACGAAGGAAATGAAAGTGAAAGTATCAAATTGCTGCGGCAATCAGCGGAGCAGGAATTTGCGCCGGCGCAGTATTATATTGCTTTGATTTGCCGCAAGAACGATGAAAATACGGAGGCGGTCAAGTGGTACCGCAAGGCAGCGGAGCAAGGATTTGTCAAGGCACAAAATAATCTCGGCGAGTGTTACGGCGGTGGAATCGGAGTGGATATGAATATGGCAGAGGCAATGAGGTGGTATCGTTCCGCTTCGGAACAAGGTTATGCAGAGGCACAATGTAATCTCGGTGTTATTTATCAGGCTATCGAACAATATGACGATGCGGCTCAATGGTATCGCAAAGCGGCGGAGCAAGGACACGAAGGAGCAAAAAAACAATTACAGGAAATTGAAAACAAAAACAAGGCTGAATTGGAGAAGGTCAAGGCGTTTGCCGAAGACGGCGATGCGGCGGCGCAGTATAATTTAGGCGTTCTTTATTATCAAGGCGAGAAAGTCAAGAAGGATTATAACGAAGCGGCAAAGTGGTTCCGCAAAGCCGCCGAGCAAGGCGATTCTGACGGACAGTACAACATGGGCGTTTGTTACGATAATGGGTTCGGGGTCGAATTGGATAGAAAACAAGCCGCCGAATGGTATCAAAAAGCAGCCGGTCAGGGCAATGCCGATGCACAGTACAATCTTGGATGTTGTTATGCGCTGGGCGAAGGCGTTGAACGGGATATTGATGAAGCGGTCAAGTGGTATCGCAAGGCGGCAGAGCAGGATTATCCTGAAGCCTTGCATAATCTTGCGGACTTTTATTCGTACGGAATCGGAATGAAAAAAGATGAGCAGGAAGGAATGAGACTGATGCGGAAGTCAGCGGAATTGGGCGAACCGCGTGCGCAGCACGTTATCGGTTATTGTTATGAAAACGGCGTACACGGTTATGAAAAAAATATTGAGGAATCGCAGAAGTGGTATCGCAAATCCGCAAAACAAGGGTATAAAGGAGCGGTCGAATCACTGCAGCGAATTGAAGAAAAGACGAAGAAACAAGAGAATCCGTCAGAGCCGGTGGACGAAACGCATTAACCTTTTTAACCTTTAACCCACTTACAAAATGATGAAAACAACATTAAAAACGACACTCGGTATTTTCGTTTTATCCGCTTTTGTTTTGACTTCCTCTGCCTGCGCCGAAGGAACTTTAGACGTTAAGGCGGACTCCTCAAAAGCACCGCAATATCCGTGCCTGTTTTTGATGACTTAACCTGTGATAACGCATAGACTTATAGTATATCTACACGTGAGATGCTAGGCAAGAGCCATAATTTAATAGGGCAATCACAAAGGATTGCCCCTACATTTTAATGACCTGTTCACAAATTTTATACATCACACATCGTATTCACAAACTATACTTGACAAAATAAACAAAAAGATTACAATAGCGGTTGTAATCTGTTTTACTTTCTAACTTTTACTTTAATTTCCTAATTTTTAGAACAATGAAAACTACAACAAATTTTGTTAATTCTGTTTTGCTTGCAACTGCGATTACAGCAGGTTCTACTTTTGCTGACGAGACAAAAACTACAACATCAAATACTCAAACAGCTGTGCAGCAGACTTTAGTTAAAAATGATGACACAACTAACAAAGAAAAAAGAACGCAAGCAAGTTTAAAGAAAGAAAAAACTAGAGAAGAGCTTGCAGAAGAGAAAAGACTAAATGAACTTAGAGAGTTTGTAAAAGATAAAAAAGTAGAAAAACACTTGATAACAAAGAGAGGTTTTAAACTTGAAGATAAGGAAGGAAAAGCAAGTTTAGATGTGGAAGGAGCAGTGGTTTATTTAAGAAAAAAAGAAAAATTAGCACAACAAGTAAAAAAAGATTTTTTAATAAAAGAAATAAAAGATTATGATAGAGTTGATACTTTAGCAGAAACAGCTAAAATACAAGAAGAAAGAGCAATAATTCAAGAAAATACAGCTAAAATACAAGCAGAAAGAGCAATAATACAAGAAAAAGGAAAAAGATTAGATGAAGAAAATGAAAAATTAGAGCAAGAAATTAGGCAAATTCTAGTAAATCTACCAAAAGAAGCTAAAAAAGAAGAGGAAAAAAAGAAAACTCAAACGGAACAAAAACAAAAAGAAGTTAATTTTTCACCGAAAGATTGACTTGCCAACAAGCAACTTGAACATCGGAAAGTGTCCTATTTTTTGTGCAAAACAATTCCGTGAACGGTTGTATAAGAAGTCCTTTGCAAAAAACGGCAGCAGAGACGATACGGTTGGTAAAATCAGCCGCTGCGTGAGCGGCGGGAACAGGTTATAGACGTGCGGAGTACGAAGTCAATTTTTCGGCATCTTTTGCGTTGAAAAAAAGGAGGGACATTGCTGTCCCCCCCTTCTTCACCCCCCCCCTTCTTCACCCTCATTTTTTTCGTCTGCGGGCGGCAGCCAGACCGGCAATGCCGATACCGACAAGGAAAACAGATGCCGGTTCCGGTACGGCAGCATAATACTCTTCCTCCTTGTTATCGTCCTTGTTATCGTCCTTGTTATCGTTGCCGTTGTGAAGCAGCGACTCCGTGTTCATCGCAATGTCGGCAAGGAACGCACCTAAACCGTATTCGTCTCCGTACCGGTTGCCTGCGTAAAAGTCCTTGTCCAACGTGCCGGTGCTTGCTCCCGTTATAAAATGCGGTACAAAGTCAACCACAAACGACAGGTTGTTGAAGCCGTTCGTTAAAATCCCCGCTTTGAACAGAGCATCCAGGTTTAACTCCAAGTCCCAACTGCCCATATAAGCGTAAGACGAATCAATCGTGTTATCGCCCATAAAGTAGTATGAAGAGTCAAGCAGTTTGCCGTTGAGGTAAATCCCCTGCAACGCACCTAAAACGGAAATGTAACCGTTAAGGTAAGAAAACGTCTGCGTACTGTTGTAGGGAAAACCCGTCGTGAAGGCATAGAAACCGCTCTGATGGTCCATAATGCCCGTATCCGAAACGTGATTGGTCTTTGAACTGTAACCCGACTTATCAAAGCCTGATTTCGTTCCTTCCCAGTTGCCCGTTCGCGCATTGAAACCGAACGAGGAACCGTCATAATGTCCGGTCGTCGATGTCAGGACTTTTGCGGTCGAACCAGCCCGAACCAACATTCCCAAGCCGTTTTGATAGGCTTTGCTGTTCGGCATATAGACATCGGCAGCGGAGGAGTAATACGACCCTGAATTACCGCTTTCTTTCACTTTGGTAACAGGCATACCGTTATGCTTGTCGTGTCCGATGAGTTGTCCTTTGCTGTTGTACTTGCTTTCGAGGTTGGTGTTGCCTAACTTTTGCAGATGTGCAGCCATTCCGCCGAGCCGTTGCAGCCAGGATGCGTTTTGTCCGGTCGCCTTGCCGTTGGCATCGTAAGCCTTGGCGTAGCCGGCATCATCAACGTCTCCGTACCAGCCTGTGGCAACCCAGTTCATATCCTGGGCGTGTGTGGATTGACCGTTAACGCTGCGGCTTGCCGCCGTCTCGCGTTCCCAATGGAAGACGTTACCGGAAGTCGTTTGCCCTGTGCTGAGGACAAGCGTCTCGGCATTAGCGGCAGAGGAAAGCGGGACAGCAAGGACTAGCCCAAGCATAATGTTCAGTGTGTTTTTCATTTCTTGTCTCCTTTCAATCGTGTTAAGTGAATGGTTTTGCGGCTCAACTTTGAGCAGGCTTATAAGGATTAAAAGGCAAGTGCTATGCCAAATAATTGAAAAATAAGTGCTGTTTTTGTAAGGTTAATAACAGCAAAGACTTATAAATAAAAATACCTTTTTATTTTGTTTAATAAACTAATTTTTTATCAATAAGATTGTATTTATTTAATGCAATCGGGGCGAAAACGGCTAAAAAGTGCATTATTTTGATACAGTTAAAATCAATCAATGGATTTTCGTTGAACTGTGCGAAAAAAACGGGCAGTATCGGCACGTTGGGGTGCTGTTAACCCTTACTATTTCCGGGGTGCGGCGTTATAATGGCACTTTGCACTGATAATTGCACTGATAACGCCGAAACGTGAACACCATCAGTTCTTATTTGAGTCTCATACGCTTTTCTCATACGCTCTTTGCACTGCCTTTTGCACTGCTTTCGTACGCAATGGCACTGAAATTGAATCTCATCGGCGGCAAAACGTTTCGCTTTTCCGACATTCTCGGAATTCTGCTCTGTATGGTCTTTGCCCGCAGCGCGGCGATGGGGTTCAACCGCATTGCCGACCGGAAAATCGATGCCGAAAATCCCCGAACCGCCCGCCGTCATCTTCCCGCTGGACTCGTTTCGCTCAACGGAGTCAGTTTTTTCGTTACAATCTGCTCCGCCGGTTTTATTGCTTCAACGCTGCTTTTTCTACCGCATAACACGCTGCCGCTTTACGCTGCCGTTCCCGTATTATTATTCCTTTTCGCTTACAGTTATACAAAACGCTGGACAGCGGCAGCCCATTTTTGGCTCGGAGCATCGCTAATGCTCGCTCCCATAGCCGCCTGGGCTGCTGTCCGTCCGGTGTGCGAACTTGCCCCGCTGCTGTTAGGGGTTGCCGTTTTGTTTTGGACGGCAGGCTTTGACCTGATTTACGCAGCACAAGATACGGACTTCGACAAACAGCAGAACTTATTCAGCGTACCGGGACGTTACGGCATTACAGCGGCGTTTCGTCTGTCCGCCTTGTGTCACGGCATCGCCGTGCTTTGCTTTGCGGTAATTCCGTACGCCTACAAACCGTTCGGCTGGATTTATGCTGCCGGTATTGCCGCCGCCGCCGTCCTGTTGATAACGGAACACCTCATTGCCGCGCCGAAAAAAGGTAAACCGCTTGACCTTGACCGCATAAACACGGCATTCTTTCACCTGAACGCCTGCATATCCCTTGTCGTCTTTGCCGCCGGTGCTGCGGAATTGCTTCTGCATTGACAACACCATTCTGCGCGGGTCAATGAAAACGCTTTTGACGTAAAATATGATGATAGTGCTGGGCAAAACGATGCGATTCGTCCCGCACCGATTGGAGCAGCCGCAATGCAAACGAATGACGGCTCAACTTCAGCGGCTCTTCCTGATTTGCCGTAAACACTTCTTCTTCCTGTTTTGCCAGTGAAATCACTAAACCAGGCTGCAGCGGCGTTTTCGATAACGCTTCCAGCACCGAATTCAGTTGTCCCCTGCCGCCGTCGATGAGCAGTACATCCGGCAACTCATCAGCCGGTCCGTGTGAAAACCGGCGGTTGATGACCTCCTGCATACAAGCGTAATCGTTCACGCCGTTGACCGTCTTGATGCGGTACCGCTTGTAACCTTGCTTGAACGGTGTCCCGTCGATAAACTTGACAATCGAAGCGACCATATCCGTTCCGCTGACGTGCGCAATGTCGATGCCTTCGATAATACGCGGCAATTTTTCCAACTTAAAAATCTTTTTCAGTCCGATAACACCCCGCCGCGGGTCAATCACGAATGCTTCCGGCTGCGTGTTATCTTCGACGCTGCCCCGTTTGTCGAGCGTTTTCAGGTCGCGTATCTGGTCCCGCAATCCGGCGGCAACTTCGTATTGTTTTTCCGCTGCCGCCGCCTTCATTTCTTTTGTCAATTCGTTGAGCAGTTGCGTTTTTCTGCCTTCCAGAACGCTCATCAGCCGCCGGATATTTTTGCGGTACTCTGCCGGTGTAACCCGCAGATTACACGGTCCCGAACATTGGTGAATCGAATACAAAAGGCACGGTCGAAACCAGCGCCAGCGGTCATTATGCAGACTGATATGAAGCGTACACGTTCGGAATTTGAACACTTTTTGCAGCGCAAGCAGTGCGCCTTTCAGAGCGAGACTGTTAGTGAACGGACCGAAGAGTTTCACGCCGGTACTTTTCGGCTGCCGGGTCAGTTCAACACGGGGATACGGTTCGCGGATACGGATTTGCAGATACGGAAACGTCTTTGAATCTTTCAGGTCCCGATTATATCTCGGCTGAATATCTTTTATCAGCCGGGCTTCCATCAGCAGTGCATCGACTTCGCTTTGTGTTTCGATAAAATCAATGTCTTTGATTTCGGCAATCCAGGGAGCGATACGCAAGTCGCCGCCGGCGGATTTACGAAAATACGAACCGGCGCGGCTGCGGAGGTCTTTGGCTTTGCCGACATAGATAATGCGGTCTGTACTGTCTTTCATCAGGTAGATGCCTGAACGATGCGGAAATGTCTTGACCTTTTCGCCCGGCTCCAAATGCAGCGGTAATTCGGACATCGAATACACGTCATTGTTGAATACGGAAAGCACTTACAGTATTGTTATAACATTAACGGGGAACGAAATGAATAATGAACAATGCAGAATGAATAATGAATAATGAATAATGAGGGAAAACGGATAATCTGCCGCTTCATTTTCCATTTTCCATTCTTCATTCTTCATTCTTAATTCTTAATTATTCATTCTTAATTATTCATTATTCATTGCTTTA
>JAITQJ010000183.1 GCA_031288955.1 Planctomycetaceae bacterium
AAATGATTGAACGGGCGACCGCCTTTGAAGTTGCCCCGAACGTCGAGTCGCTGAAAATGGCACTCAAAGGTATCGAAGTAAAAGAGCCGGGCATTTTGTAAAATAGAGAATTGATAATGGAGAATTAAGGGAAAACGGAAACCGTGATGCTTTGAGATTCGTATCCTGATTGTCCATTTAATAATAAACATCTAACAGAAGGACAACGATAATGACAAACATTGAATTATGGGGTAAAAGGCTGGGTACTATTGCAGCGGCGGCTGCCGTGCTTTGTGTTTTTTCCGCAACGGCAGATGCCCGAACGTGGAAATCCGCTAACGGCAAGTTTTCCACTCAAGCCGATTTCGTCGAACTGGATGCGGATGACAACGTCATCTTGAAAAACGAAGACGGCGAAACGTTTCCGGTGCCGCTCGCCAAACTGTCGTCCGAAGACAGGGGGTACGTAAAACGGCAGGCGAAAAAAACAAAAGGCGAAAGCGAAGACGAGGAGAAAAAGGACAAAAAATCCGGTGCGAAAACGAAGTCCAAGTCTGTGTCGAAGGGCGAAGAGGCTGCCGAAGCGGAAGCGGAGGAAGCAGAAGAAGAGGAAAAGGAAACGGAAAAGCCCAAGAAAACGTCTCCGGCAAGGAAGACAGCAGGCAAAACGGAAATAACTGTCGAAAGTATTGAGGAGGAACTGGAAGCCGAAATAGAGAAGATTGAAGGCGGTAAGGACAAAGCGGACAAGAAGGCGGTGAAAATCAACGAAGCGAAAATTAAGGCGGGCGAGAAGATTTTGAAGCACGCCGAAGATTCCGCAGACCGCTCGAAAGGTTACGAACTTTTGGCAGAAGTTCTGATTCCGGCAGCATTGAGCGGTGATGCCCGTGCGGAAAAAAAGTTGCGGACGTTAGCCGAAGACGGAAAAAAAGATAAAAAACTTTCCCCTGCGGACAGAGGCAAGTTGTTGAAAAAATTTAATTTGCAGGCACCGGCAGCAAAAGCCGCTGCGCACGATGAAGATGCCGATACCGCAGATGAGGAAGCGGCAGAGCAGCCGAAGCCGAGCAAGGGCGAGAGCAAGGTGAAAAATAACTTGAAAAATATGATTAACAAAGACAAACAAACTTCGGCGGAGGAAGACAAATAGCGTTTTCAGAAGGGTTGTTCTCTAACCGGCACGAAAACGATAAGAGGCAGGGGTTTAATCCCCTGCTCCTGTTTTTTAACCTGATACAGAACAAATACAGACAGTTATGAAACAAGTCTATTATTTTCTGCGGTATTTGTCTGTTTTCCCCGCGTGTTTTCGATGCTATTGACACTCCGCAAAAAGGGGGGATAATGGTACAAAATACTCCTAACAACCTCCGACAAATGCCCGTCAATCAGGTCTTTTTGAAGAATTGCGCTGACAAATTTAACAACCGAATGAAAGGAGCAACGCGGCGAGTCGTCATCTGTGCCGGTACCGGCTGCGTCGCAAACGGCTCCCTTGAAGTTTTCAAAAGCCTTGAACAAAAGGTCAAAGACTCCGGTATTGACATCGAAATCCTTCTCGATTACGAAGACGGTAAACCTGCCGAAAAAAAAGATTTTCTCCGCCTCTCCAAAAGCGGCTGTCAAGGCTTTTGCCAGCAAGGTCCGCTGTTAAGTATTGCACCGGACGGCATACTCTATACCAACGTCAAGGTTTCCGACGTTGACGAAATCGTTGAGAAAACGGTCAAAAATAAAGAGGTTATCGACCGCCTCTTGTATGTGGACAAACACAACGGCAATGCTCACTGTAAAGGGCAAGCCGACATTCCGTTCTATCAGCAGCAGCACCGTTTGACGCTGAAAGCCTGCGGCGTGTTCGAGCCGGAAGATATTTACGAGTACATCGCTAACGATGGTTACGAAGCCGCCCGAAAGGCTTGGCTTGATATGACTGCCGAAGCCGTTTGCGACGAAATGGAAGCCTCTGGTTTGAGAGGGCGCGGCGGCGGCGGTTTTCCGACCGGCAAAAAATGGAAATTCGCTCTCAAAGAAAAGAACGATACCAAATACGTTATTTGTAATGCCGACGAGGGCGACCCCGGTGCCTTTATGGACAGAAGCGTGATGGAGGGCAATCCGCACAGCGTTCTCGAAGGAATGATGATTGCCGCACGAGGAATTGGCGCAACCGCCGGCTACATTTATGTCCGGCTTGAATATCCGCTGGCAGTGCAGCGTGTCCGAAGAGCCGTTGCCGATGCCGAAAAACTCGGTATTCTCGGCAGTGATATTTTCGGTACCGGCAAGCCGTTTAAGATACACGTGATGGAAGGTGCTGGGGCGTTCGTTTGCGGTGAAGAGACGGCTCTGATTGCGTCCATCGAAGGCGACCGCGGAATGCCGAAACCGAAACCGCCGTTTCCTGCGCAAAGCGGTCTTTGGGGCAAACCGACGGTTATCAACAATGTTGAAACGCTTGCCGCCGTGCCATTCATTATCCTCAACGGAGCGAAAAAATACCGTGAAGTCGGGACGGAAGGCTCGCCGGGAACGAAAACCTTCGCCTTAACCGGTCACGTCGTCAACACCGGTTTGATTGAAGTGCCGTTCGGGGCAACGCTGCGTAAAATTATTTTCGACATCGGCGGCGGGGTGATTGACCAGCACGGTAAAATTTCTAACGACCAGTTCAAAGCCGTCCAAATCGGCGGTCCGTCGGGCGGCTGTCTGACGGAACAGCATCTTGATTTGCCTTTGGATTTCGATTCACTGAAAACAGTCGGGGCGATGGTCGGTTCCGGCGGCTTGGTAGTGATGAACAAGGGAACGTGTATGGTGCAGATGGCGCGGTTCTTTATGCAGTTCACGCAAAATGAATCGTGCGGTAAATGTTTGCTGTGCCGGGAAGGAACGAAGCAGATGCTTGCACTTCTTGACGATATTATCGCCGGTGACGGAACGCAGGAGACGCTTGATTTGCTTGATACGGTGGCGAAAACCGTTCAGAAGGGTTCGCTGTGTGCATTGGGCAAGACGGCACCGAATCCGGTGTTATCGACGATACGTAATTTCAAAGACGAGTTGTACGCACACGTATTTGACAAGAGTTGTCCGCCGGGACAGTGCAAGAGTCTGGCGAAGCCGGAGATATTGCCGGACAAATGTAAGGGCTGTACGGCTTGTGCGAAGAAATGTCCGGTTGAAGCGATAACCGGCGAGCGTAAGATGCCGCATAAAATTGACCCGACAAAATGTATCAAGTGCGGCGAATGTTATCGTGCGTGCAAGTTCGGTGCCGTCATCGGGGTACAATAGCCCCGTCGGCAGAGTTTATTTCACTTTTGACTATTCGCTTCTGTACAAACCGGAAAAAATCAAGGCTGGGAAACATATCTGGTGATACCTGATGAATAGAGGTAAACTTTCAAAACCGGTTAATGATTCAGCGGAACTGTTCGGTGCTGCGGCGTTTGTGGAAACTCTTGACGAAGATGTTGACGGCGAAGAGGAAGGCGACATTCTGTCTTTCGATGCATTGAAGCACGCCTTCGCCAAAATCAATGCCTGCGAGGAAGAACTCAACGAAGTATTACCGTTTGAGGCAGCAGAAGAGGCAGAAGTGATAACCGCTGCCTCTTCTTTGGAAGACGATATTGCCGAAGCGGAATTCGACATTTGCGTTCGTAATGCGGAAACGCAACTTTCGCCCCGCTCGGTTATCGAAGCAATTCTTTTTACCGGCAATAAAGAAAACCGTCCGATACCGGCAGAACAGATTGCCGAAAAGATGCGGAATGTTTCGCCGGAAGAAATCGGCAGCGAAGTTGCTGCGCTGAACGAACAATATGTCCGTTTGCAAAAGCCGTACTGCATTATCAGCGAAAACGGCGGTTACCGGATGATTCTGCGCAGCGAATACGATTTGGTACGCAAAAACTTTTACGGCAAAGAACGGCGCGTCCGCCTTCCGCAGCAGGCGATTGACACGCTGGCGGTTGTTGCCTACAAACAGCCGGTAACGGCAGAAGTTGTTACGAAAATACGGCAGGAACCGAGTCTGCCGCTGTTGAATCAACTTGTCAGACGAGGCTTGCTGCGGATAGAAAAGGCTGCCGAAGAGAAAAAGACGGTATCATACTATCGTACATCAAAGCGGTTTCTGGAATTATTTCAACTCGAAACTCTTGCCGATTTGCCGACGCTTGAAGATGTGTGATTGAGGGCGGTTATTTGGATAATAAACATTAGCCGCCTGTGCGGGGGATTGAAAACACACGCATTATCCTGATATAATTAGTCTGTTCACTCTTTTCAGGAAAAAAACAAATGAAACGACGCGATTTTTTGCAAACAGCTGCCGCTGCAACGGCACTGTCCGTAACGGCTTCCTCTCTGCACGCACAAGAAGCCAAACCTAAACTTACCTTTGATGCTGCCGGTAAATTCAAAATTGCTCAATTTACCGATACACATTACCGTCTCGATAAGAAAGACATTGCCGTTGAATCCGTTCGGCTTATCGGCGAAACCATTGATGCCGAAAAACCGCAACTCGTTATCTATACCGGCGATATTGTAACGAACGGCAAAAAGTTTGACGGCAACGTGACGCAAGGCTGGGACGATATTCTCGCTCCGTGCATCGAACGGAAAGTGCCGTATGCCGTTGTTTTCGGCAATCACGACCACGAAAACGCCGAAATGTCCCGCCGCAAAATTGCCGAGTATATCGCCCAAAAGCCGTACAGCCTGTTGCAGCCGAATCCAGAAACCGTTCACGGCGATACATCGTACATTCTCGAAGTTCTGGACGGCGACAAACCGGCACACCTGCTCTATTGCCTCGATTCGCTTAATTACAGTTCAATCGTTCACGGTTATGATTGGTTCCGCCCAAGCCAGATTCAATGGTATCGGGAACAAAGTGCCGCTTACACACAGAAGAACGGCGGAAAACCGGTGCCGGCACTGGCTTTTTTTCATATTCCGCTCAACGAATACGGTGAAATGATTCATTTCAAGGTACGGGACAAGCGGACTCTTATCGGTACACGCTACGAAGATGAATGTCCGGGAGCGATTAATTCGGGAATGTTTCTGGCGATGCGGGAGTGCGGCGACACGTTTGGAACGTTTGTTGGACACGACCACGTGAACGATTACGTCGGTCTTTGGCACGGTATTGCGTTGACTTTCGGACGCTGGTCGGGAACGGCGACGACTTACGGCGGCGACAAAAAGATTCACGGTTCGCGGCTCATTGAGTTATCGAAGGACGGCGGCAGAACGTTCAAAACCTGGATATACCAGCGCGGCGGCGAAAAGTTTGACGCAATCAGCGTTCCGCAGGACTTGACGGCAAAAAAAGGTTGAGTCTGGGAGCAGTTTGTCCAATGTTTGGGCAAATAAACACAGATTTATGTCAAGAGAACGAAAAAAATTGCCGAAAAAGGAAAAATCCTTGATTGATATACTATTTTTTCTAAAAAAATTGTATATTATGAAAAAGCCGTCGGTATTGAGCCGGCGGTTGACGAATTAACCCCCGATAACAAAGGAGATTTTTCCGTGACCAAGACAGTAAGCATTTCCCGCCGGTTGAAAGACGCTCGTGTTGACATTGCCCCGTTCTGGAACGCAAACCATTCGTTGTGTAAGCAGGTCATCGTTGCCGCTGCCGATGAAGACGAAGATGATGACGAAGAAGACGAAGAGTGGGACGAAGATGAGGAAGACGACGAAGAAGACGAGGACTGGGACGAGGACGAAGAGGACTGGGATGACGAGTTCGATGAAGATGAGGACTGGGAGGAAGACGACGAGGACGAAGAAGACGAAGACTGGGACGAAGATGAGGAAGACGAAGACTGGGAGGAAGATGAAGACGAGGAAGAAGCGGAGGAGTGATTTCCGGCTTACAGGATTTTCCGTTCCTCTTCAGGTAGTTTGAGGAGTTCCCTTCGGCAGAGTTCGCACAGACGCAGCATCGTTTTAAGCGGCAGCGTCTCTGCCCGCGTCGTTGGAGCAAAGTGCATCTCATCCATTAGTTCGTCAATACGGGCTTTCGGAATTGTGTTTTTGAACGCACTGCATAGTTCCGCCCGCAAAAATTTACGGCGGTGAAAAAATATCGCCCGGCTGAATTCGTTAAAGAATTTCAAGTCGGGTATTTTATGACGGCGTTTCTCGTCAAGTGTCAGACGGACGATTGCCGAGTCGACTTTTGGGCGGGGCCAGAAAACTGTCGGCTTCATAAAACGAATGACTTCCGTGCTGCACTGAGATTGTGTCCAAAGTGATAACGCACCCCAATCTTTTGTGTTCGGTTTAGCAATGATGCGGTCAGCCAACTCCTTTTGAATGGTAACACACATCATTGCCGGCGGAATATCGGTCAGGAGCAGATTGGATATCAGCGGTGTCGCGATGCTGTACGGCAAGTTGGCAACGAGTTTGAAGCGGCGTTTTGTTCCGTCAATGCCGGGTTTTGCCAATTCTTCGCGTACGGCTTCAAGGATTTCTTCACGCAGTTTATTTTTGTTTTTGAGAATATCGAGATTGAAAAAACGTATATTTTTTTTCCCGAAAAGTTCTTGTTTGGCGAGTTCCTGCATAACAGGGTCAACATCAACGGTAATAACAGCGGCGGCTTTCTGTGCCATCGGGGCTGTCAGTGAACCGGTGCCGGTGCCGACTTCAAGAATAACATCGTTGTCTTCGATTCTGCCGGATTCGTGGAGCAGCCGCAGAAGATTGAGGTCAATGAGAAAATTCTGACCGAGTCGGGATTGCGGACGAATACCGACAGTCTCGAATTTCCGCATCAGGTACGAACGTGTTTGATTCTGGTCCATTGCTATAAGCGTACCGCTTTGGGACAATTTGTCAAGTGTATGGGGCAGGAGTCCGCCGTTTATGAACCTGCGGCAGATGAGTCTCTCTATCGCAGGTTAAGCGATAAAAAAACGAAGCAGATATCAGAATTGTTCCACAACCTATATTGTCAATTCTCTGTTGAGGATAGCACAGGCGGATTTTGTCCGCAAGAGGTGCATTTGAATTCAGACGCATAGAATACCAGAGCCGCTAACTTGCGCTAGAGTTTCTGAATATGACGTGTTGACATTGGCTTGCAGCCGGCGCAAAATATGTTATAATGCCGACAGTGGGAGGAAACTTCCGCTGTTTGAAAATACAGTTGCCCGAACGGAATAAAACGTTTGGGCTG
>JAITQJ010000195.1 GCA_031288955.1 Planctomycetaceae bacterium
AATGAGCGAAAAACGCAAAGGTTTTTGAATGTCCGGTACCCGATTACGGCACTGCCTCAAAAAATATTTTCGACGTAAATCTAATCAGCGCAGTAAATTAAAAAATATTTAAAAAATACTTAAAAAATTTTCAAAAACACTTGACAAAACTCAAATAGAGCATATAATAAAAATAAATAGATATTCATACTTAATTATTTATATGTTCTTGCCGTTTCTCCAAGATACGGTAAAAGGCAAATAAAATAATGGGTGGGTGCGGCAGCGCAGGACGTTGTTGCGTATTGGAAAGCGGCGTGATAACGTTTTGTCCCGCACCCGCCTTGTATTATTTGTAAAAGTATGTTATACTTCTGTTATTGGGACGGAGGTGAGGGGCTGTCCCATAGTTGGGCGGTGCGGAAGTAGAGTATTATTATGTATGGAAGGTGCCGTAATAATGCTCTACTCCGTGCCGTCCTCTTTTTTACCGGCTGCTGTGTCAGCGGCAATAAGGTACACTTTTTGTAACACGTTCTCTGTCTTTTGCGTTGTCAATCAATTGTTCAGAGCCGCTATCGCAAAATAGCAGTCTATTGTTTTAATCGCCTGAAAAAAAAAAAACTCTAGAAAAGTGTTGTTCTTGCAAAACACTGTCCGGCAGTGTACAATGCCCTGCACGTTACTTTTCGGTTTCCGATTGATACACTCAATAAATGCCGTCCGACTCCAAACTTGTTCGTTTGCAAGACCAACTCCGGCAACTCGGCTCTGTTGCCGTCGCTTTTTCCAGCGGTGTCGATTCCACGTTTCTTCTCAAAACGGCGCACGATATTCTCGGTAAAAATGTTCTTGCCGTTACTGCCCGGTCACACACATTTCCGAAACGGGAACTTGATGAAGCCGCTGCCTTTACCAAACAGTACGGCATCGCGCATTTGATTGTCGATTCCGAGGAGTTAGACATTGACGGTTTCGCGAATAATCCGCCGAACCGGTGCTATCTTTGCAAAACAGAATTGTTCACGAAAATCCGCAGCATTACCGAAGAACGGAATATACCGCATATTCTCGAAGGTTCAAATGCGGACGACGACAACGATTACCGACCCGGTCGGCAGGCGGTGAAGGAACTCGGTATTTTAAGTCCGCTGCGTGATGCCGGTTTAACGAAAAATGAAATTCGGGAACTTTCTCAAGCGGCAGGTTTGCCGACATTCGATAAACCGTCTTTCGCTTGTTTGTCGTCCCGTTTTCCTTACGGCGAACATATTACGGCAGAACGTTTGAAAGCGATTGACGCAGCCGAACAATTTTTGTTAGACAACGGTATCCGGCAGGTTCGGGTTCGCTTCCATCAAAATTTGGCGCGAATCGAAACGGACGAAGCCGGTGTACAGATACTTTTTGCCAAGCATTTGAAGGAAAAGATTTATGCCAAATTCAAGGAACTCGGTTTTGCGTACACGTCCGTTGATTTGCTCGGCTACCGCACCGGAAGTATGAACGAAACGCTGCCGATTATCGGTTCGTAATCATTGACATTTCCGTCCACGCGGACATAATGGATACAGATATTCACATTTATCCACAAGCAGCAAAAATGCCTAAAATAGTTCTCCTTGACCCTATCTCCGAAGACGGAAAGAATCTGCTCCGCAATGCCGCCGGTATCGAATTTGAAGACCGCATCGGTCTTGCCGGCGATGACCTCAAAAAATGCCTGACCGAATTCGACGGTGCTGTAGCACGGAGCGGAGTCAAAATCACCGCTGCCGCTCTTGAAGGAAATACCCGTCTCAAAGCCATTGCCCGCGCCGGTGTCGGCGTGGACAACATTGATACCAAAGCTGCCACAAAACAGGGTATTATCGTTATGAACACGCCGGGGGGAAACACCATCTCGACGGCAGAACAAACCTTTGCGCTGCTCCTTGCCCTGTCCCGGAACACTGCGCCGGCTTATCAATCGCTTGTCGAAGGACGCTGGGACCGTAAAAAATTCACCGGACATCAGGTTGCCGACAAAACTCTCGGCATCGTCGGTATGGGACGCATCGGACAAGTCGTTGCCGGTTATGCGAAAGCCTTTGGAATGAACGTCATTGCTTTTGACCCGTTCTTCACGCCGCAGAAAGCCGCCGGACTCGGCATTACTCTGGTCAACAATTTTCACGAATTACTGCCGCAAATCGACTATCTAACCGTCCATACTCCGTTGACCGACGAAACGCGGGGAATGTTCGGTAAAGAAGAATTGAACATCGTGAAGCGGGGAGCAAAACTTATCAACTGCGCCCGGGGCGGGATTTACGATTTACAAACGCTCGTCGAAGGAATGGAAACCGGCAAACTCGGCGGAGTTGCGCTTGATGTCTATGAAGAAGAACCGTGTACGAATCATCCGCTGTTCGGCAAACCGAATGTCGTTTGCACGCCGCATTTGGGAGCAAGTACCGAAGAAGCCCAGTCAAACGTAGCACTCGAAGCCGTCCAACTGCTGATTGATTACTTCACCAGCGGCACGATTCGTCAGGCGGTGAACTTCGGCACGCTGGATGCGAAGACGCTGGAAACACATCGGGGGGCGTTGAGTGTTGCATATCGGCTCGGTATTTTGTCGGCGCAACTCGGTGTCGGAACAATTACGGTGTGTAAGTTGAAGTTTCAGGGCGATGTTTCGCAAAAAGACACGTCGCTTCTGTCCAATGCGTTTGCGGCGGGTTTGGCAACGGCTTCAACACACGAAGACGTTAGCATCGTCAGTGCCGCGCCGCTTTTGAAAGAGCGGGGAGTGGAATTGATACAGGAAAAGACATCGGAGACCGGTGATTTTTCATCGCTGATAACGGCAGAGGTTTTCGGCAGCAGCGGCAGAATTAAACTTGCCGGCACGTTGTTCGGCAATGCGATGCCGCGGCTGGTGGTAGTGAACGATGACCGGCTTGAAAGTTATCTTGACGGCAATCTGCTTTTCATTCAGCACAAGGACAAGCCGGGAGTGATTGGTTCGATGGGAACGGTGTTAGGCAGAGCCGGCACGAATATAAACAGTATGTCGGTTGGTCGGGCATTACCGAACCCCGGCGGCGATGCGATAGCGGTATTAGCATTGGACGACTCGCCGAAACCGGCAACGTTGAAGGAAATCGAAGCGATAGAGGCGATAGACAAGGTTTATTTTGCTGCTCTGCCTCCTGCCGACAAGTCGCCCGCGTGGATGGGATAGAAATGTTTTCCGCCGCCGCTTTATTGCTTGCCGGATAATGCGGCGGGGGATTTGTTACAACTGTTAGCAGACAAATTTTCCCGCACCCGTTACATTCTTTTTATTTCCGCAGAAAATTTGCAAGCGTGTTGACGAGAAAGTCGATTTCTTCGATGGTATTGTAGAATGCCAGTGAAGCACGTACGGTGCTTTCCACGCCGTAACGGCGTAATATCGGCTGCGCACAATGATGACCGGCACGCAACGCTATCCCCTCCGCTGCCAACGCCTTGTTAATCTCCTCCGTGCTGTACCGGTCGTGAACAAATGATACCACTCCCGCTCGTTCACGCGGATTGCCGATGATATGCAAACCGTCAATGTTTTCAAGCGATGCGCGGGCATACTCCAGCAAGCGGTGTTCGTATTGCCGGATATTTTCAATGCCAAGCGACGCAACATATTCCAGCGCAGCACCAAGTCCAACCGCATCGGCAATATTTCCCGTACCGGCTTCAAAGCGTCCCGGTGCGGGCTGATACTCCGTCTTTTCAAATGTTACATCGGCAATCATACCGCCGCCGCCCTGATACGGACGCATTGCGTTGAGCAGTACCTCTTTACCGTACAGAACTCCAATACCGGTCGGGGCAAATATTTTATGTCCCGAAAAGACGAAGAAATCGGCATCGAGCAACTGTACATCTGTCGGAATATGCGAAACAGACTGCGCCCCGTCAATCAAAACCGATGCGCCGAATTGATGAGCGAGACGGACAATTTCCTGCGTCGGCGGAATCGTTCCGATGGCATTAGATACTTGCGTAACCGCAACCAATCGGGCTTTACCGCTTTTGAGCAGGTTCGTGTATTCCGCCATCTGCAATTCGCCGTTAGCATCAACCGGTATGACTTTAATGACCGCACCGGTTTCTTGAGCGAGCAGTTGCCACGGAACAATGTTTGCGTGATGTTCCAGATTGGATATAAGGATTTCATCGCCGCTGTGAATGTTATCCCGTCCCCAGGAAGCGGCAACGAGATTGATTCCTTCGGTCGTTCCCCGCACAAAAACAATTTCATTCGTTGACGAAGCGTTGAGAAACCGGCGGCATATTTCACGGGCATTTTCGTACGCATCGGTTGACCGGGCGGCTAAATCGTGTGCGCCGCGATGAACGTTCGAGTTTTCGTGTTCGTAAAAGTATTTCAAACGTTCAATAACGGCGGTCGGCTTTTGCGTCGTCGCACCGTTGTCAAACCAAACGAGCGGTTTGCCGTGAACCGTCTCAGAAAGAATCGGAAAATCCTGCCGAATCGAAACAATGTCGAAGTCCCGCTGAGAACCTACCGCTGCATAATCCTTTTTCGGGAACGGAACTTCACCGTTTTGCTTCGGTGCTTCCGGCTTCGATTGCGTATCTCTATTCGGATACAGCGTTTTGGCAACCTCCTGCCAAACCTGCAACACATCGTCATCGAACGATTGCGGAATAACGAAAGGGGCAGCGAATGTTACAGCCTCCGATGGTCCCGGAAGCGGAGTCTCCAATTTCTCCGGCTTTTCGGGAAAAAAGTCGGCGGCATAATTTTGAAACGCAGCGTTGATGATGTTATCGAAGGACATTTTTCGCAAGGTGTCAGGGACGGTTTTCAGTAATCACAAGGATTACTGAAAACAGATAAGCGGCAATTATTTTTCGTATTTATAATAATTTCCGACATCGACGTTTTCGAGGACGGCGACAGCATCGTCGGCAAGTATGGCGAGCGCACAATAAACCGACAGCAAATACGAGGCGATACCGTTTTTATCTACGCCCATAAACCGGATTGCCAATCCCCGCACCGCACCGCCGGGCAAATTGGACTGATGCAAACCGATAACACCGCGTTTTGCTTCGCCTGTTCGGACAAGCAGCACGTTGGTTTTGCCCGTTTTGGACTTCGGTACTTTATGTCCGTCCACGAAGAGTTTATCTGTCGGGACAATCGGGATTCCCCGCCAGGTCAGGAAGTTTGAACCGTAATACGAAACCGTCGCCGGGGGAACACCGCGGCGGGTACATTCCCGACCGAATGCCGCAACCGCTCTCGGATGGGCGAGGAAAAACGACGGCTCTTTCCAAACCTTGGAAATCAGTTCGTCAAAATCGTCCGGCGTAGGTGAACCGCTGATGGACTTCACCCGTTGCGAATCGGCAGCGTTTTTGAGCAAACCGTAATCGTCGCTGTTGATGAGTTGGCTTTCCTGACGTTCTTTGAGGCTTTCGACTGCCAGACGAATTTGTTCGTTAACCTGGTCGTACGGACTGCTGTACAAATCGGCGATGCGGGTATCGATATTGATGACAGTGGAAATCGAACCGAGCCGGTACTCACGCGGAGCGGTTTCGTAATCGACGAAACCTTCGGGAACGTTGGCATTATCACCGGCACCGCGGCATAAAGCGTCGAGCGGAGTTTCGCCTTCTTTGACCTTATTGAGGCGGTAGATTCCCGTTTCGAGAGCTTTCCAGTCGAGAAATCGGGGCAGCCAGCGGGGCGTGAGCGAACCGAATTGAGCATCGGTCTTGGTAACGTTAGCGAGTTGGTAAGCCGCCTGAGCACTGAGCGCAGGAGCAATCGGCGAAGTACCTGCCATTTTAGGGTCTCCAAAAGGTGAAATTGTAAGCGGTTAAAGCGGTTTTTGTCAAAATCGCAAAGTCAGACACTATTGTAGCATATCTGTTTTATAAGGAAAGAGGGGGGCGAAGCGGTTTACGATTCACGTATTTCATTTCTTAATCCAACGAATCAGGGCGGAATACAAGTCTTCCGGGTTAATCGGTTTCGTAATGTGTCCGTTCATTCCCGCTTCGAGACTCAATTCCTTGTCGCCGGGCATTGCGTGTGCCGTCATCGCCAGTATCGGTAAATCCCGGAAACGGGCATCGCTGCGAATCATCCGCGCCGCCTCCAAACCGTCCATTTCCGGCATTTGAATGTCCATCAAAACCAAATCAAACTGTTCTT
>JAITQJ010000206.1 GCA_031288955.1 Planctomycetaceae bacterium
TTTTGAAACGTATGCAGCAAAACAGTCGAACCAACTTCGGCGAATTTCCGTGCCGCCGCTGCTCCAATACCGCCGGTTGCGCCGGTTATTAGTATGTTAGTCATCTCAAGGTCGAGTCCGTCTTTATACTAGACTTGCTCCATAATATAGACTATCAATTCCCCGTTAAGTGTAGCACAGACGAGTTTTGTCCGCAAGAGGTGTCCTTGGCAGTGAAACAGGCAAGTTATCGCTCTGATGTTTGTTGACTTTTCTTTGCCGGTCAGTTAGACTTGCTGGCTTGTTCGGCGCACGTTTGTGCTGCCAACCCCTAACAACAGGAGAATAAGATGAAAACACCAATGCTTTCCACAAACAACAACGGGCGAACATCTGCTTTGCCGTTTATCTTTGCAGGAATGATGCTCCTGCCGGTATGCACTGCGACCTACGCTGCCGATGCACCGGCTAACACCATTTCTGTATCCGTCCAGAACGGCGAAATCGTCTGCTCCAGCAGCGTTACCAATGGTTCCATTCCCAAACCGGGCGGCGATGTACATACGAACAACACAGCGTTTCGTCTGGACAATCTCGAAAATCTGTCTTTTCGTCCGCAACTGCCCGCTGATGCAACGAATGTTCAGGTAGCGGTATCGCTGACCGGCAAAGCAGATAAGATGAAACTGCGTTGGAACAACGCCGTATTACCGTCTGCT
Source organism: Planctomycetaceae bacterium (assembly GCA_031288955.1). Classification (GTDB taxonomy): domain Bacteria; phylum Planctomycetota; class Planctomycetia; order Pirellulales; family Thermoguttaceae; genus WRKP01. The sequence continues at coordinate 699 of JAITQJ010000206.1, forward strand.
GCCGCAGGACAACGCGTTGATGTACCGCAGGATAAGATGAAAAAAGAGGGGAATGTTTTGCGTATTACGGCAGCGGGCGATGTCCTTTCAGTGAAAAGCGTCACGTTTTATTTTGCCGTACCGGGTCTTGTCAACAAAAGTACCGACAAAAAACTGGCGGGCGAACTGCTGGAATTGGTCATTGAGGATATGAAATGGCGGTTCCATTATTGTCCGGCAGGAGCGTTCACGATGGGGTCGCCGTTATCGGAGGCGAACAGAGGGAATGACGAACAATTGCATCCGGTAACGTTGTCGCAAGGTTTCTGGATGGGCGAAACGGAGGTAACGCAGGCACAGTGGGAGTCGGTAATGGGAGGTAATCCGAGTCATTTCAAAGGAGAAAAATTACCTGTGGAAAAAGTATCGTGGGATGCTTGCCAGGAGTTTGTGAAGAAATTAAACGCACTTGGTGCTGCACCGAAAGGTTACAAGTTTTCGTTACCGACGGAGTCGCAGTGGGAATATGCTTGCCGGGCGGGCAGCACGACGGCATATTGTTTTGGTGATTCGGCGGATTCGCTTGGCGCATATTGCTGGCATAGCGGAAATAGCGGCAGCACAACGCACGAGGTTGGCACGAAGAAGGCGAATGCTTGGGGGCTATACGATATGCACGGTAACGTGTGGGAATGGTGCAATGACTGGTACGGCGATTATCCGAGTCCGACTGCATCGTCTTCTGAACTGGCAGACCCTGTAGGTGCTTCGTCCGGCAGTTACCGTGTGTACCGCGGCGGCAGTTGGCTCAGCGGCGCGAAGGGTTGCCGATCGGCGAATCGGAACGCTAACACGCCTGACTTCACGAACGTCGACTTGGGCGTGCGCGTGTCCCTAGTTAGCGGACAGTAAAAGGACATCAGAGCCGCGAACTTACGTTCGCGGTTTGTGTTTATCGCAATCTTACGATTGCGGCTCTGTTATTGGATATTCTTTTGTGTCTTTCGAGTGAACTAGTCCCGGCACTAACGGTGCGGATTAAAGTTTTATACTGATTATGCCGATTATAACGATTAGATGTACCGATTTTGTCTGCTCATTCCGGTTTTCACTCTCTGTTTTGCCGCAACGTCAGTAACGTGTGCCGATATTGAGTGTTTGCCTCTTTCTCAAGAGGCTGAATTGACTGCGTCAGATAACGCTGCTGCCTTTGAACACTGGTCAATGTTCTCCGCAGACACCGATTTATACTTGGGGCAAAAAAAACGGCGGCGGGGAAACGGCGGAAGGGTTTGGGCAAATCTGTATTATGCCGATACAACTCTGCATCCCAAGGATACCGCCAAAATCAGCCCCGAAACTTATGGTGTCCAAATCGGCTTCGATGCCGTCAAGCGGCACGGCATTTATTCGACATTCTTTACGAACATTCAGCAAAACAAAATTGCCTCTCAAATGATTGACTCTAAAGTCGAAAACTATCAATTCGGATACGGCAAATATGCTTTCCTGAAAGCCTGCCATTTTGGTTTTCTCGCTGCCGCCGGCTATGACGAATACAAAGTTTACGCCGGCGAAAAATTACGAGGCAGCGGAATGCAAGCAAACCTGTTCGGCGAATTCGGAATCGATGTTTGGCTAGGAAAATGGGCGTTCAAGCCGTTTTATGCGATGCAGTATGATTTTCTGTATCAAGGACGTATCGGCGAACTGGATTCGCCTGAAAAATTGGGTGACCGGCACGGACACAGCCTGAACCAACTTTTTGGAATGAGGACGAATTGGAAGCCGCTGGACAATTTCGATTTTCAGGTGCGGACAACCTGGATTCACGAATACCTCAACGACCCGCAGCCGTTTTACAATCTGCGTTTTGCGGCAGTACAGGGAACAATGACTCCAGCGGTAATGTTTTTCAACGGCTACACCGGACGGGATTGGGCTTGGCTCGGTCTCGGAGTGAAATACGAATGTGATTTTAACGCCTATTTCTTTCTTGATTACGACGTAATGGTCAACGCCTATCACACGTCGCATCTCGTCAATATCGGTTTTTGTCTCGGTTGGTAAATACTGCCGGAACGGGGTAAGAGTAGATAGGTATAGCATTTAATTTTTACAAAACGGTAAAGGACTGCACCGACCTTTAGGGCGAGTTGCCTCTAATCTTGGCTTATTTTTTGCAATGTTCATTATCCGTTATGAACTGGACGCAAACAGAATACGATAAGGTCAAACACCTCTTACCGGAGCAGCGCGGTAACGTGGAAATCGAAAATTTCATTTTCCTGCAAGCCTTGCAATACATCAACAAGAACGGCTGTTGTTGGCAGCGTTCGCTTTCCGGCGTTGGACAAAGAACGGGGTTTTCGAGCGTGTTAAGAACTACTTGCGGCCGCAAGTAATTGAAACAAAAGGCGAGAAAATACAAGAGATGTTTGTCTAAAGCCATAAAAAGATAAAAATAAATTCCTCTGTTATCGCAGCAGGGGCAATCCTGCCCCTGCTTTGAAACGCACGGTTTACAACAGGGCATCTTTTGCACTTTGCAGTATCCAGTTCGGCGTTTCGGAATGTTCAATCACGCCGCGCTCGGAAAATTTGACATCAATGCCGTCCAACGGCGATTTACGCTCGCCGCCC
>JAITQJ010000233.1 GCA_031288955.1 Planctomycetaceae bacterium
TTGTCGATTTTTGTAACATCGTAAGGATTCGTGCTGGGCGGACAAACACGTTTCACGTCATTGTTCGTGAAAACGAAATTTCCTTTTGTAACACATTCGTTAAACAGTGTTGTTAATGCCCGTTTTTTCACGCTTTCAATCGGCGGCATCGGTATTGGGTACAATGTGAGATATTTCGGTCAAATTTTCCTTCTCTTTCCATTCTATTAAAAAATGCTCCGTATTTCAAGGGTACTTAAAACATTCCTCTTTTTCCGTTATAATGAACACTTTTAGAGACACAGAAAATCATCGAAACTTATATGTCCCGCAGTATTCAACACATACGCAACATCGGCATTATTGCCCATATTGACGCAGGAAAGACGACCGTTACCGAGCGGATGCTCTACTATTCCAACTTCGTTCACAAAGTCGGCGGAGTTGACCAAGGGACGACCGTTACCGATTACGACCCCGAAGAACAGGAACGCGGTATCACCATTCAAGCCGCCGCCGTTACCTTCGATTGGAAAGAACATACCTTCAACCTCATCGACACGCCCGGTCACGTCGATTTCACCGCCGAAGTCGAACGAAGTTTAAGAGTGTTAGACGGCGGTGTTGTCGTCTTTTCGGCAAGAGAAGGTGTCGAAGCCCAAAGCGAAACCGTTTGGCGGCAGGCAAACCGCTATCACGTTCCCCGTATCGCCTTCATCAATAAAATGGACAGAGAAGGTGCAGACTTTTACCGCACTCTCGGTCAAATCAAGAACCGCCTCGGTGCAAAACCTGTCGTCGTTTCCATTCCCGTCGGTGCCGGTCCGCCGCACATTCCCGAAGCATTTCGGGCAACCATTGACCTGATTGCGATGAAAATGCTCGTCTTTTCCGGCGAAAACGGTTCTGAAATTAACGTTACAGAAATTCCTGCCGCATTGGAAGACGAGGCAATCGCTTGGCGCAGTCAGTTGCTTGATGACCTCTCCGCTTACAGCGATGAATTGACCGAACTGCTGCTTGCCGAAGAGGTAATCTCCGATGAAATGATTCGCGGCGTTCTCCGTGAAGCAACCATCAACGATATGGCAGTTCCTGTGTTATGCGGCTCTGCATTGGACGGAATCGGTGTCCAGCCCGTTATGGATGCTGTCAATTATTATCTGCCTTCACCGGCAGATATTTCCGATGTGCAAGGTCAAGACCCGGCACGACCGGATTGTCCTGAACTTTCCCGAAAGGCAAATCCCGACGAGCCGTTCTGCGGGCTGATTTTCAAAATTCAAGCCGACAAACACGGCGACCTGCATTACATTCGGGTCTATTCCGGTACGCTCAAACAGAACAGCCGCGTGGTCAATCCCCGTGAAGATAAAAAGGAAAACGTGCCGCAACTTTGGCGTATTCAGGCAGACCGGCGTGAACAGATTCAAGAGGTGTCGGCAGGCGATATTTGCGGTATCATCGGTTTGCGATTTTCTGTAACAGGCGATACGCTCTGCGACGTGAAACATCCGATTCTGCTCGAAAGCATTGTGTTTCCCGAAACGGTGGTGTCGATGGCGATTGAACCGAACTCGGCGGAAGAGTATAAAAAGTTGAAGCAAGTCCTTGATATGATGAGGCGGCAAGACCCGACGTTCCGTGTTCACGAAAGTGAAGAGACGAGCCAAATGCTCATCAGCGGAATGGGCGAGTTGCACCTCGAAGTCATTAAGCATCGTTTGCTTCGGGAATACAAGGTGAATGTTCGTGTACATAATCCGCGAGTCAGTTATCGGGAGTCGATTCAGCGCAGCGTTGAAGTTATCGGCGAGTGTAACAGAAATCTCGGCGGTCAAAAACATTGGGCGGAATTGAAACTGCGTTTAGAGCCGAAATCAGAGTTACAATCGCAAGATTGCGGTGTCAATCAAACTATCGAAATCGTTTCAGAATACACGAGTGAACTCTTCGACAAGCAATTCAGGCAGTTGGTTTTAGAATCGATTCGTGAAGAAAGTCAGGGCGGCGGGCAGTTAGGTTTTCCGCTTATGAATGTTCGTATTACGTTGTTGGATGCCCAGGTCAACGAGACGGAATCGACGGAGACAGCGTTTCGGATAGCGGTATCGGATGCGTTTCATAAGGGTTTGCGTGAGTCGGGCATTGTGTTGTTGGAGCCGATAATGAAGTTAGAAGTTACTACGCCGGACGATTATGTGGGTGACATTGTGGGCGATTTACAGCAGCGTCGCGGTTTGGTAACGCAGACGGAGGTACGAGGACATTTAACGGTGATAGAGGCGGAGGCACCGTTGGCGAATTTGTTTGGCTACACGTCGGCGATACGGGGTTTGAGTCAGGGTCGGGCGAGCAATTCGATGGAACCGTTAACATACGGTCCTGCCCCGCCGGAAGTCGTTAAGAGTTTTATGCTGGAATAATTCATAACAATAATGAAATCAATTTTGTTTAACGAATATAGACATTTTGCCTATAAGTTCCCGGAGCCGCAGTATTTGGGAGCAAAGTTTGCACACCTAGATTGGATTTGCCTCTTTATTCCGCAAGAAATCCAGACCGTCCTTGATGCGTTTTCCGGTTCGCAATCCGTCAGTTTTCGTTTCAAACAACTTGGTTTTAACACGATAACAAACGATTTTCTCAATTTCAATTATCAAATCGGAAAGTCGTTAATTGAAAACAAAAAGGAAAAATTAAATGAAAATGACCTTACCATTCTATTTCAAGACGCACCAAACAAAAATGATTTTACGTTAATGGAAAATCTTTTTACGGACATATTCTTTGTTCGAGAACAAGCCGTTTTTCTTGATAATTTTCGGGCAAACATTTCCTTGCTTGATAATGAGTACAAGCGGGCATTGGCATTTACCGTGATTTACCGCAGTATCACACGCAAAATCACAATGGGGCATTTCGCTCATACACAAGCACTCAATTATGCTGCTGACACTGAACGCGTCCGCCGCAACCGCAGTTTAGTCCGTCCGATAAAAGACATTTTTTGCGAATTGCTGCCGTTGTATAACAATGCTGTATTCAACAATGAGCGGAATAATATCAGTTATAGCCGTAACATACTCGATTTGCTGCCGGAATTATCGGATGTCGATTTGGTTTATTTTGACCCGCCGTATTGCGACAGCCACGCAGATTATCAAAGTTTTTATCACTTGCTTGAAACATTTACGGAATACTGGCATAATAAACAATTCATCAACGGCATCAAACGTTATGAACCGCAACGCTTTAGCGGTTTTGACAAAAAAAGGGACGTGATTGAATCGTTTGAAAAATTGTTTGTATTATCGGCTGATATTCCGTACTGGTTAATAAGTTATAATGACCGCAGTTATCCGCCGATTGATGTGTTTGAAACACTAATTGCGAAATACCGCAGCGTCCGCATTGAAATGAAAACCTATCAAAACGGCAGAGGCGGAAAAGGAAGTGTTGCAGGCAGCCGTGAGATTTTATTCGTTTGTTCACCGAAAAAATAAGGAGCAACAATGAATACATTTGAGTATTGGGAAAAACGGCTCAAAAACGAAATGCTCGGCGAGTTCAGTACCGACCGAGTAGGATTACTCTGGCTTAAAATAAAGTCCATTAAGCGAAAAGAGTTTTTTGTTGATTTCGCCGAATCTTCACAAATATCACTGACAACAACCCGTCTTGATGCTCAATTCAAGGAACTGTTTAACTTGCTGTCTGCAAACATAGAAAAATCGCATTGTTTGTTGGACGAGTATATCCGTAATGTTAACCGTTCTCAAATCGCGGTAACGGACGAACAAAAATTGGTTTCGGAGTTGTATAAATTGAAAACATTCGATTGGGGCGGCGATTATCAAAACTCTTTGGACAAGTATTTAGTAAGCCGATACGTCAAGGTTGCCGAACCGTCTTTTGATTCGCTGACAGCAAAGTTTGAAACGGAAATTAACTCGGCTGTACAGGGCTATGTTCTCAACAGTTGGTTCAATTATTGGAGCAGTATTCTGATAGAGAACATTTTCAAATCGCATACCGCGGTGCTGCCGACTATCGGTAAAATTAAGAACGCTGACTTTTTTATCAATGATATTCCGTTTGACTTGAAAGTAACTTACCTTCCGGCAGAATACATCAAAAAGAAACGAAAGGAAGGCGGCTTGCCGGTCGAATTAACGTTCCTAAAAAATCGGGCAAAAGCAGCGGGCATTTCGTTTGATAGTAAGGCAAAGCCGAACGGTATTCAATATGAAATTATTGAGAAGATGAAAGACCGCAATGATGCGTTCTGCGGTAAAGTGCTTGCGCAACTGCAAAGCGAAACGTTAACGATACTAGATGAAGCCCGCAATAATCCAAAAATCTTGGCAAAATGGCTTTATGAAAATCAGGGCGAGATGCGTTTTGGTGCAGAGAACCGTTTATTTCTCATTCTCGTTGATACAGACAACTTTGCCGAGTCGTGGAAATTGAAACGGAACATTGACCTATTACGACCGTCCATTAACAACTACCTGCAAAACTTTGGACAGAAAAACCTGAAAGATTTAGAATTGACATTTATTTTTAAGGATAAACCGAATCCGTTCAATGTTTTGACGGATATTGTTTTTGTTATCAGATAAGGATTTGCGTGAGTCGGGCATTGTGCTGTTGGAGCCGATAATGAAGTTAGAAGTTATACCGTCAAACGTCATAAAATTAACATTTCAAGCACGAATAGAGATGGGAGACCGGAG
>JAITQJ010000245.1 GCA_031288955.1 Planctomycetaceae bacterium
AAACTCCCCGCCCCAACTGTAATTATTTTATCGGCTTGTTAGCGAGCCGTCAAGAGAAAAATGTCCAATGCAAGCGGAGTTAAAGCCGGCAGTGCCGACAGCCGGCTGGGTGGTTATCATCGGCTGTACACGCACAGTCTTCAATTTCACTGTGTATTACTTGACGGTTCGGTTAGGCGTGTTTCCAATACGATTGCCCCGCAAACGCTTGAAGCATTGGCAATTCCCGACGACGGCAAGGAGGTACGCTGCCGTAAAAGCGGGTATGCTTTTATCGCCGTCTTACAACGGCGGCTCTGAAAAAACCGTCTCAAACGGCTGTCCGCTGGCGGACTATCTTTGAGAAATTTGGAAATTGATTGTTTTTCTAGTAGAATGAACTTCTGGAAGTACCTCATTATTTACTTATCAAGCACACGGAAGGGAACGGAGAATGACAAACTGGTGGACTCGTCCGTGCGGCGGATTCGATGTACTCAAACAGGCACTTCCCATTATCATCTCCGGCGGTTCTATTTCCTTGATGAATTTCACCGACCGAATGTTTTTGATGTGGTACGATGCCGATGCAATGACCGCATCAATGCAGGGCGGAATGCTGTTCTGGTCGTCCGTTGCCATTCCCGCTCATATCGCCGCCTTCGTTACAACGTTCGTCGCACAGTACAACGGCAGCGGAAACCTTAAACGCATCGGCACTATCGTCTGGCAAGGCATTTGGTTCGGCTGCGTGATGATGCCGATGCTGTTTTTACTCTATCCGTTTCTTACCAATGCGTTCGCCTGCTTCGGGCATAGTGAAACGCTGATTCCGCTGGAGCAAACGTATTTCTACTGGATGCTTTGGAGCAGTGCGGCTGTTATCAGCGGGGAATCTGCCGCCTCGTTTTTTCGCGGTCGAGGAAAAATGCAGGTCGAAATGTACACCAACGTCTTTTGTGTTGCACTGAATATCGCCCTCGATGCAGTCCTGATTTTCGGCAAGTTCGGCTTTCCCGAATGGGGACTTGCCGGTGCTGCCATTGCAACCGTGATTGCTCAATGGACACGGTTCTTCATTTACGTTGTACTGATGTATTATGCTGATAAAGGTGCCGATAAGTTTAATATCTTCGGCGGAATAAAACCGGACTTTCCGCTGCTCGGCAGACTCTTTTACTACGGTGTTCCGGCAGGCTTTTACACGTTTGTTGATACTATTTCTTTTACCGTATTCATTATGGTCATCGGCGGTCTCAGTGAAGCGGCACGGAATGCGACGACGATTGCTTTTACGATGAATTCGCTGACGTTTATTCCGTTATCGGGCATCGGCATTGTTGTTACATCAATGGTCGGCAATCAGTTGGGGAACAATCGTCCTGATTTAGCCCGCCGGGTAACGATGACGGCAACAGTATTCGGCGTGATTTATTCCGGTTTCTTTGCGGTATTATTTTTTGCGGTACCGGATTTTTTGTTATCGGGTTTTGCGGCATTTTCACCGCCGGAAGATTTTGCGGCAGTCCACGATTTATGTGTTACGCTGATGCTTTTTCTGGCGTTATATTTATGTTTTGACAGTGTGTCGATTATTTTTTGTTCGGCACTTCGCGGTGCCGGGGACACCTATTTTATTGCGTGGATGGTACTGGTGCTGGCACCGTTATATCCGCTGGCGTGTTTTATCGGAGTCCGTTATTTCGATTTAGGCATTCTTTGGTGCTGGAGTGTTGTTACTGCCGCTGTTTTCGCCTACTTGCTGGCTTTTTCCTTGCGTTACCGAAGCAAGGCGTGGGAGTCCAAACGGGTGATTGAACAGGAAATCAAGTTAGAGTGAGGCAGCCGGTCATCGTAATCCTCCTTGTATAAAATTCCTAAAAGAGGTATAGTATTTGCACGGAAGATTGAAGAAAAAAATTGGTAAACACACATATCTATTTCCAAACCTCACATTGGCAATTTACAATGAACACGATTATTAAGGCTTCGGCAGGTTCAGGGAAAACCTATAAGTTGAGTAACCGCTATATCGGTATCCTCTTTAAGAAAACTGCGCCCGAAACGATTTTGGCTTCAACGTTTACGAAAAAAGCCGCCGGAGAAATTCTAGGGCGAATTCTCACCCGGCTCGCCGATGCCGCTCTGAATAACAAAGAATACACCGAACTTTCCAAAGCGTTACAAGAAGACCATCTGCCGCCGTGTCCCGCCGCCGATGAATTGCAGCATCTCGTTGCACAAACCGCCCGGAATCTTTACAAACTGCGCATCAGCACTCTGGATTCGTTCTTCAATAAAATTGCATCGGCTTTCGCCTTTGAACTCGGTTTGCCGCCGGGCTGGAAGGCTGGTGCCGACGATGCCGTCTTTACCCGAATCATTTATGAAGCCGTCTATAATGTTTTAGATGCCTCGCCGAGAAACGATGCAAAAACACTGCTTTTTTTATTCCAACAAGGGAAGCAGGAACAAACGGTAGCAAAAGAACTCGTCGAACTGGCAAAAAATTATCTGCCGTTGTGCAGAGAAACAAGGGACACACCGGACGTTTGGGGGAAAGGCTTGATATTTCAGTCCGAAGCGGACGAATCAGAATTGGACAATGTTGAAGAAGTGCTTGCCGACACAACATTCCAGAAACGAGCAAAAGATAGCAATAACGGATTAGCAAAACTCCGCCAATCGATATCTTCCAAGGATTGGAAAGCCGTTTTAAAATACACTCTTGTTCAAAATGTTGCTACCAAAAAAGTAGTTGATAAAAACGGTGTTATCACATACGGTGGTAATCCGATAGAAGGTTCTTTGCTGACCGCTTGCCAAAAATTGGGCAAATTTGCGGCAGCGGTGGAAATCAACAAACTTCTCGGTAAAACACAAGCGGCAGGAAAACTGCTCGCATTGATTGCTGATGCCTGCGATGAAATTCAGTACCGGGAACGCAGTTACCGCTTTGAGGACATTCCGCAGTTGGTAGCAGCACAAAGTTATCAGCCGCAGATAATGACGCACCGTCTTGATGCCGAAACGAAACATCTCCTTCTCGATGAGTTTCAGGATACTTCGCTGCCGCAGTGGAATGTCATCGAACCGTTTGCGGACAATGCGTTCAATACCGGTTCGACATTCTTTGTCGGCGATGAGAAACAGGCGATTTATGGCTGGCGGGGCGGCGTTGCGGAAATCTTTGATAAGGTCAAAGCGGCATTTGCCGGAATTAGTGAAGAAACGTTGGCGAAAAGTTATCGCAGTGCGCCGGTCATCATTGATACGGTTAACACTATTTTTAGTAACATTCAACAAAACGAATCCTTACAGGACAAAAAGGAGGATAATGACAATCCTTGTTTTGCTCCGGCGGCAGAACAGTGGAGTGAGCGTTTCAAACTTCACGAGACGGCACAGACATTTGCCGGTTACTGCGTTCTCGAAACCATTGATGCCGATGACAGTTTACCGGACAAAGGCAATGAAGATGACGAAGATGACGAAAATGGCGTTGACGACAGCACCCCGTTCACGGATTGTGTTGTTGACCGTATTGCGCAGTTGCACAACGAAAAACCGGCAGCAACAATCGGTGTACTTGTTTTACGTAACAAAAAAATCGGAAGCATTATTGCCGGCTTAAAACAACGTTTTAACATCGAAGCGAGCGAAGACGGCGGTGTTCCGCTGACGAATTCCGATGCGGTACAATTTATTCTTTCAGCGATGAAGTTAGCCGACCATCCCGGCGATACAGTTGCCCGCTATCACCTGACACTCGGACCGCTCGGCGAACATCTCGGCATAACAGATTACAAGGATTCTTATCAAAGTGTATGCGCCTCGCGGGCTATTCGTAACAGTATTGCAGAGAAAGGTTACGGTGAAACCGTCAAAGAATATCAGCACGTTTTGCTTCCTTGGTGTGATGCACGAAAAGATATACGGGAGCGTCAGCGGCTCGATAAACTTGCGGCATTGGCGTACCAATTCGACAGCGAAGCAAGCGGAGTGCGTACCCGCTGGTTTATCGAACGGGTACAGACGGAAAAGGTTGAAAGTCCGACTGCCGCCCTGATTAAGGTAATGACCGTTCACAAATCGAAGGGGTTGGAGTTTGACATCGTGGTACTGCCCGACCTCGACAGCGACTTGGCTAAAAGCACTCCAAAAATTATCACAGCGCGGGATAATTCGGCTTCCCCTGTCAATTTTATCACGTATTATGCCTATGAAGAGATGTTGTCGTTTCTTCCGAAAGAGTACCAAGATGCACACACCGCCCATAAACGCAACGGAGTTATTGAATCGCTGGACGTGTTGTACGTTGCTGTAACAAGAGCGAAGCGGGAGTTGGTAATGCTTGTTCCGGCAAAATCGCGGCAAGGCATAAGGACGTACCGCGGTATTTTGCAAAATGCCCTGGGCGAAAATTATCAGCACGGCAACCGCGATTGGCACAAGGAAAAAGCGAAAAGCGAAGAAGTCTTGCCGTCCGTTCAGCCGCAGATAGCACCTTTTGCGGTCGCCGCTTCATCGAAGTTGCGGCATCTGACGCGTAAAGCACCGTCAGGAGAAGAATTGTCAATGCGGCAAAGCGGCGTTGCCGTTTCAGATGTCCCTTCGCCGGACGGACACGGTCGGTTGATGGGGACTGCTATTCACCAGTGTTTTGAATATGTTCTGAAAAAACACTTGTGGCTCGATGATTATGTTCCGAACAAAGAGGAATTGATAGACAACGTTAAAAACAGCGAAACGGCATCGCTGGATTGGGACGGCATTGCCGATTCATTTATCGCTATATGCGATAAACCGAATGTCCGGCAGTTGCTTTCACGCTCGAAAGAGACGGCTGCCGAAGAGTTGGAAGTTGAATCGGAGCGGCGGTTTATTGTCCGTTTGGACGAGCATCTTTGGCGGGGGGCGATAGACCGGCTTGTTATCCGCCGCCGTAACGAAAAAGTTATCGCTCTGGAGGTGATTGACTTCAAATCGGACGGTGAAGAGCGGAACGAACAATACACACCGCAGTTAGAAGCATACCGTAAGGCATTAGCGAAACTTTACCAACTTGACGCATCGCAAATATCCGCCAAGATACTGTACCTCACGCTGGACAAAGTGGTTGAGGTGTGAAATGTCCGGCATCAGGACATTCGGCTAAAACCAGCGCAGTATCAATTCGGTTACGAGAGCGTGTCCTTTGGCGTTCGGATGATTGATTTGACTCATATAATCCCGAACGTTTTCGCCGCTTCTGACCTTCGCCTTGAATACCGCATAACTGTCAACAAGCCCGATGCGGTACTCGGCTGCCAGACGGCGTATCTGCCGCGAATGTTCGTCAAGATAGGTGTCGTCTTTTGTCAAATCCAGCCTCCAGTCCGGTGTCGGGGTCAGGAGAATCACCTTGATATTTTGTGCCAATGCCTGTTCAATCATTGCCCGCCACGCCTTCTCTGCCCGCTGCAAGCCGAGTCCCTGGTCATTGAGAGCGTAATCAATAAAAAGCACATCAGGACGATGCGGAAGAACTTCCGTCTTGAAACGTTTTGCACCGGATTCCGATGCTTCGCCGCCGATAGAAGTGTTGATGCAATTCACCACCGCAAACGGATATTTATCTTTCACATGTTTGAGTGTTTGCAGCGGATACGCTTCCATTGTACGGATTTCCGGCGTTTTGAAATAACCGGCAGGAACACTGTGTCCGTGAAAGACCAGATTGAGCGTCCGGTTCTTGGGCCACTGCGTCTGTAAGGCTTGTTTGACCGTATCAAGGTATGCGTTTTCTTCGGCAACTTGAGCATCGCTGCAAGATGCAAGACAAAAGAAGAACAGTGAAAAGCAGACAATAGAGCAACTCTGTTTAATGGGCATAATAAAGTGTTTCGGTTTTTTTACCAATCTTGAAGGGCGGTTTTCCCCGCAGTTCGTTTCATTAGACTTGTTCGGCAACGTTAATTTAGAGTAACAACCGGCGGCACAGCCGCCGGCTCTCGGCAGGGCAACGTTTTTACGCTAAAAAAGTATAAATCACGAGAGCCGGATGCCACGCTTAATTCGCTCCGTCAAATTATTATAACATTCAGTACCGGCAGTGGCAAGAGCGGATACCGCAAGGTATTAACCAGTGTCTTCATTATTCATTCTAACTATCGTCTTGCTTGGGGTCATTCTTTTTTGAATACCCCTTGTTTTTTTTCGCACTTCGGGTACAATGCGGTAATCTGAATAGGGAGTTTGTCCGATGGCAAGCAAAAAAAGCAAGAAAAAAGCCGAAACCGTGTTTCTCGTCTGCGAAGAAACCGGCGAGTATAATTACGCCGTAAGGAAAAAGCCCGGCGGTGAGAAACTCAAGTTGTCGAAGTTCTGCCCCAAATTGCGGAAACATACGATTCACAACGAGAAAAAGAAATAACACGGGATATTCCCGCCGCTAACTAATGTCCTTGATATGAAACGCTGGATTGTGGACCGCTATGATGTCGAAGCAGCGCGGTCTCTGGCATCCCGTGCAAAAATATCAGACCTGACGGCATTTCTCTTAATCAAACGCGGTATCTCTGAAAAAGAGACCGCCGAAGCCTTTCTGAACGCTAATCTCAACGAACACCTTCGCAAACCGGAATCATTGCCCGGCTGCGTTGCCGTTGCCGAAAAACTTTATAAGGCTATTAAAAATCAGCAGAAAATTGTCATCTACGGCGATTATGATGTTGACGGCATCACCGGTACCGTCATCTTGTATCACACCGTCAAAGATTTAGGCGGCAATGCCGATTATTACGTTCCAAGCCGGCTCGATGAAGGCTACGGCTTAAACAGCGAAGCGGTCAGAAAACTCGCTGCCGGCGGAGCCTCCGTCATCGTTACCGTTGACTGCGGTATCGGCAGCGTTGCCGAAGCGGAAACGGCAAAAGAATACGGCGTTGAACTGCTTATCACCGACCATCATACGCTTGGAAACCAACTGCCCGATGCCGCCGCAATTTGTCACGCCGATTTACCGGCAGCAGAAAAATATCCGTTTCCGCATCTTTGCGGAGCGGCAGTTGCGCTGAAAGTGTCCTGGGCGGTTGGGCAACTGGCGAACAATGGATTAGGACAACCGGTGTCGTCCCGATTTCGGGAACGTCTTAAAGAAATGCTCGGTCTGGCGGCACTCGGAACGGTTGCCGATTTTGTTCCGCTGCGGGATGAAAACCGGGCATTGGTACGCGGCGGTCTGCCGTTTCTTGCACCGAAATTTGCGTCCGGCGGTTTGAAAAATCTTCTGGAAAAAGCCCATTACAGCAGCAGTAACAAAAGCGGCACGAAAAATCCGATGTCTGCCGAGTTTGCGGCGTTTCAAATTGCCCCGCGAATCAATGCTGTCGGACGGCTCGGTCAAGCCGGTCTTGCCGTTGAACTGTTGTTGAGCAGCGATAATAACCGGACAAAACAGATTGCCGAAGATATTGAAGTCTATAACGAGGAACGCAAACGGATTGAAAAAGAAATTTACAAGGAAGCGGAAAAACAGATAGAGGAACGTTTCGAGCCGCAGTCGGCACCGGCGTTTGTTTTGGCGGGTGATTGGCATCGGGGCGTAATCGGCATCGTTGCCGGTCGGCTTGCGGACAAATATCATCGTCCCGTGATACTGCTCGGCAGGGACAAGATGGGACTGAATCCGGCGGTTGGTTCTGCACGGAGCGTTGCGGACTTTAATCTTTATGCCGCGATTGAGGCGTGCGGGGAGTATTTGATTCGTTTCGGCGGACACGCCGGAGCGGCGGGAGTAACGCTTGCCGTTGAGAACATTGATGCGTTTCGGTCAGCATTTTGCCGTTATGTTGCCGAGCGGATAACGCCGGAGGAACGAATTGCAGAACTGCATATTGAGGGCGTGTTTCCGTTGGGGGCGTTTACAGTACAAACGGTACGGGAGATACTGTCGTTAGCACCGTTTGGGTGTGAAAATCCGAGTCCAATCTTTGTTGCGGAGGGGGTAACGGTACAGAACGTTCGTCCGATGGGACGCGACGGCAGTCATTTTTCTGCGGATTTTTTTCAAAGCGGCGGTCAACACGGCATTGTGATACGGGGCATTGCGTTTAACCGCCGGGATTGGGTAGAATTGATGCAGCCGTACGATACCCCGATGGACATTGCGTTTAAGGCGAGAATAAGCGATTACAGCGGTAAAGCGGAGTTGGATATACTGGACTGGCGGCGGAATGATAACGGTTAGGAAAATCAGGCAGACTTTGCGTTCCAATCGGAATGTTTCGTCTGCGGAAGGGAATCGCTGCCGGCAAACGCTTATTTGCCGAAACAGGACGTATGGAAGATGAAATTCGTTCATTCGTCTATGAAACGTTGTGTCAAGACAACGGAATACTTGAAAATGCGTTTCCGTCAACAGAGACTGTACTGAAACGCAACGGTTCGGTCTGCGGCGTAATGTTCTGTCTGCACGGACCGCGGGCGGTCAAGTTCACTGCCGTTTGGGAAAAAGATACCAACCGGATTCTCTTTTACGGTGCCAATGGCAAACGTTACCGCGAAGAACGGAAATAATAACCCTGACTTTACTTTTAGTTCGGGTGAGGGAGAGAACCCGTGAAGCCGGCTGTGTCGTTGTGATAAAATTGTGCCGACTTTTTTGACGTAAATAGTGTATAATCAAGTATTATAAGGTGCTTTTGCCGTTTTCTCACTACTTTTTTACTTAATACGTCCCACTCCCCTTGTTTAAGGCTGTTTGTCCCCATTGTTATACGGCTTATACTCTCGATAGTACACTGCTTGGAAAAAAGGCAGCGTGCAAAAATTGCCGGAAAATTTTTACCCTCGAAGAAGGTTCTTCAACGATGACTTCATCGGGGCAGCGTTCGAGGACCGACTCTGTTTTTGAAGTTCCGACACAAGAAACCGAACCGTACAATCAGCCCGTCATCATTAAACCGAAACAGCCTGCCGGTGCCTGGAATGTCGGCGAGGTCATTCTTGACATCTACGAAGTCAAGGAAATTGCTCCCGGCATACCGTTCGCTGCCGGCGGTGTCGGTATTGTCAACCGCGTCTATCATCGGGAATGGGACATTGACCTCGCCGTGAAAAGTCCCCGGTCAGAATTCTTTCAAACGGAAAACGGCAAACGAAGTTATGAAAAAGAAGCCCAAACCTGGATTGAACTTGGGCTGCATCCCAATATCGTTACCTGTTATTTGGTACGGCGTATCGACGAAATACCGCGGTTGTTTGCTGAATTCGTTCCCGACGGCTCTTTGAAAGATTGGGTCAGCAGCCGCAAATTGTACAACGAAGGTCAAACCGAAGCCGCGCAACGGATACTCGACATCGCCATTCAATTTTGCTGGGGACTGCATCACGCTCACCGCCAAGGCTTACTGCATCTTGACGTAAAGCCGGCAAACGTAATGATGGCGGGCGGCATCGCCAAAGTCTCCGACTTCGGTTTATCGCGGAGTTTGATTGATTCCCGGCTGTCGGATACAAACGCTGCAAAAGCAGATACCGATACAGCACCGGATGACCCGAAAAGCCGGAAAGCGATGATATTGGCAAGTTACGGCAACGTCGGTTTGACACCGGGTTATTGTTCGCCGGAACAATTCAATCTCGTCAATGCGATTAAGAAGTTGCAGTTTGACAATCTGCCGACGATGACGGTTGGGACGGACATTTGGTCTTGGGCGGTGAGTCTGTTGGGACTTTATACCGGCGGTCCGCCTTGCAAACGGGGCGGTCAAACGGCGCGGCAGGTATGCGAATCGGTTTTACACGAACCGCCGCTGAGACCGGAGTTGCCTGAAATCCCAAAAGCCGTCGGCGAGTTGCTGTTACAATGTTTCGAGGAAGACCCGAAAAAACGACCGGCATCAATGGAGGAAATTGCCGACCGGTTAATCAGCATTTACGCTGATATATCCGGCAAGGCGTATTTTCGTCATCCGCCGATTAGCGCAGCGCAAACACCGGAAAGCATCAACAATCAGGCAGTGTCGATGCTCGACTTGAATCAGCCGGAATCAGCAGCGAAGTTGTTTAGCAAAGCGTTGACGCTGCAGCCGTGGCATCCCGAAGTGACGTACAATCAAACGTTATCGTCTTGGCGGCTTAACAAATTAAGCGACTCGGCGGTGATTGAACGTTTGGAGATGCTGGTCAAGATGCAGCCGGAGTCGTCCTCGGCAATGTACGCTTTAGGTTTGGTACAGCGGGAGCGGGGCAATACGGCATCAGCGTTTGATGCGTTTTCCGATGCGCTGGAAATAGAAGACCGCAGCGATGTACGGAAAACGGCAGCGGCAACGGCAGCACTCGCCGGTAAAACGGTACGGAGTTTAGACCGCTTCGGTATTGCACAGGACGGCGAAGACAGCGTACTTGTTGACCGGCAGGGCGGCTATATCCTGTATGCGGCTGACGAAAAGACGCTGCAATTACGTTCAACGGTAACGGGACAGGTACAACATTCGTTCAAGGTGAACAAAAGTGCGATAACGCAGTCGGGACGGCTGGCATTGAGCGAAGATTTGTTACACGAATTATTAATCATTGACGGCGATGTAGCGTTGCGGCGTATGGGAGCCGCCAAGTACACGTGTGTTTTCAGCAATGTCGGCTGGCAGCGGTACTTCGTCAATAAAAAGCAAAAGCGTCCGCTGCAATGTTTGTGTAGTGAAAAAAAAATCATCGGTCAAGTGAACGAAAACGGGGTTGTCATCACTGACATTACCACCAGTACGGTTGTCGGGGAATTGTCAGGACATAACGGAGCGGTTACGGCGTTCACAATGAGTTTTGACGGACGCTTCGCCCTGACGGGCTGCGAAGACCGCTGCCTGCGGATTTGGGAGTTGCCGTCGTGCCGGTGTTTGAGGACGCTTTCCGGCTTGCGGGGAACGGTCGAAGCCGTCCATTTCGGTATCAATAACTGCTTTGCATTATCATTGATGGCAGGCGGCGAAGTTCGGCTTTGGGATATTGCCGTGCTGTGTACGGTGCCGTTTCATGCGCCGATTTTGCTTTCATATATTACAAGCAGCGGGGAAATCAGCAGGCAGCAGTATGAAATGCGGAATATCTGTAACACGATTCGGGAAAACGTGACGAACTCCGATTACGGTGCCGCATTAGAGAACATACGTAAAGCCGAAACGATGAAAGGCTGGAATGCTGCCCGGATAACGTTTGAAGCCGACGGAACAACGGATACTATCCGCCGGCACTGCGTTCGGGAATCACTGCAGTCCGTTCTCTGCACACATACATTTCAGGGCAGCGAAGAACCGGTATCTGCCGTTGCCGTTTCGTTAAACGCGAACATTATTGCTTCGGCAGGACGGGATACCAAAATTTGGGTTTGGAACGTTGCCGAACAAAAAAGCAGTGCCGTTTTGCAGGGGCATCGGGACTGGGTACGGAGTATTGCGCTGACGAGCGATTCTAAGTTTCTCGTTTCCGGTTCCTGGGATTCAACGATACGGATTTGGAACATTCAATCGGGACGATGTATCCGCATTCTTGACGGCAGATTTAAGCAGATAATGAAAATCGTTTTGAATCCGCAGGGGACGAAAATAGCGGCGGCAACAGGCGACGGTACTGTTGTGCTGCTGGATGCGCTATCGAACAAGATACTGAATCAGTGGCAGGCGCATAGCGGCATCATTCACGATATGCGTTTTAACCGCAGCGGACATTATTTGGTAACCGGCGGTGAAGACAACAAGGTATGCCTTTGGCGGTGCGGCAATGAAAGTCCGGTGAAAACGATTACGGTACACCAGTCCCCGGTAATGGCGGTATCAATAACGGCGGATGCCTCGCAGATTATATCGGGTGACGCCGCAGGACGCATTGCACTTTGGAATTTAGAGGACAACACACTGCTGGCGGAGTTTTACGGACACATCGGCGGGGTATCGGCACTATCGCTGCTGCCGGATGCCCGGTTTTTGCTTTCGGCTTCAAAGGACACAACGGTACGTCTGACACGGCTTTCTGCGTTGCCGAATGTGTTGAAAGAGAAACAGATTGAAGGACACCCGGATGCGGTAACGGCAATGACGTTAGATGTTTCCGGCAGGCGGATGGTTACCGGCTGCGAAGACGGTATCGTTCGGATTTGGGAGTTGAGTTGGAATTTTATGTTTCCGGGCGGGCAGCCGATGTCGCCGAAAGCGGAGTTGTTATTGCGTCATTTGGCAATGTTCTATTCGGCAGACGGTGAAACGTTCCCGCAGTTAAGTGAAGCCGCGGAGAAGCGGATATTGCTGGAAATGGAATACCGGGGCTTCGGTATGATACCCGCCGCAACGCTTAAAGAAAAGTTGACGGAATTAGGCGGCAACGGATAATCTAGCGTCAACCCGACCTTTGTTTTATCCGCAACTTTTACGGCGACTGTACGTACTCATTATACACGTCCCGCAGTTGCTGCGGTGTCGGCTTGCCGTCGTGTATCCAAATCCGATACTGCAAATGCAGCGATTCACCCGGCTTGTACAAACGCTCCTTCACGCCCGGATAACCAACACATAACGGTCCATAATACCGTGTCAACCAAGTCGGCGGATAACCCGGATGACTCTTCGGAATGAATACTGCCGCTCCGCCCGGCGTTGTCCGTCCGTCAAAGAACGAGGTATAATCCGCCCAAGCCAACGGTGTGTCCGGCAAATCGTTTTCCGCAACACCTGCCGGAACCGTTATCGTGTTGCCTCCGCTCTTTCGGGCATTTCGTTCTCCTGCCGCGACAACCGGTTTGAAACGGACTGTAAAACCGCCGTAACTTTTGCCTTCACTGCCGCGCAGTGATACCGGTTTGTCCGCAGGTTTCCAAACGAAATCAAAGTCAACAGCCCGGCTCTTGATACCGTCAACGGTTTTAATGCGGTGTACAAGTACCTTGACTTTTTCGTCCATAATTTTTTCGCCCTCCGCCGGAGTTGCGGCTGAACTACCCTGAATGAACCAACCGTTTTCCGCTTCAAATGATGCCGCCGTTTCGCCGGTTTGCTTCTGCGTCCAGTTAATGAAACGCTGTTTGACTGCGGGATATTTTGTTCCCTGCCAAAGATCATATTCCTTGACTTTTCCGTCGGGATAATGCACTCCAACGTGCGGCCAAGTCCAAAAAACGCCGTGATGATGATAATGGTCTTTCGGTGCATTATCAGTCAGGATTTCGCCGTTCACTCCATAAAGCGGGTGAACATAGCAGCCGGCGAATTTTCGCGCCGATTTTTCCGGCACGTTGGGCAATTCCGTCATATCATAATGATACGTCAGAATAGACTCTTGTCCTTCTGAAAGTGTCAAACATTTACCGTTTGTATCATCAGCGAACTGAAACGGTTCTGCCGCTGAACAACTGTTGAACACCGCTAACACGAAACCGCAGAAAATCAGGAATGTACGCATTACTATTTGGTTACCTTCGTTCTACTATAACGGTCCCATTGTACCGGTTTTCGGCATTGGTTTCAATCCAACAGCCTCATCTCACGCATCAGGAGTTGAATGTCATTCCACGTGTCCTTCTTTGCCGCAGGATTCCGCAGCAAATAGGCGGGATGATACGTGCAAACAACCTTAATATCCTGATAATTCAACACATTGCCCCGCATCCGTCCTATCGTCTGTTCCGACTGCAACAAATTCTGTGCCGCTACCGCTCCAAGACAGCAAATAAATTTCGGCTTAATGATGTCCAGCGTTGCGTCCAGAAATGGTCGGCACGCTGCGGCTTCCTCCGGCAGCGGATTACGATTGCCCGGCGGACGGCAGCGCAATATGTTACAAATATACACATCTTCCCGACGCAAATTCATTCCCTTGACAATAATATCCGTCAAAAGTTGCCCCGCCCTGCCGACAAACGGTTCGCCCTGTTTGTCTTCATCTGCACCGGGAGCCTCGCCGATAAAAACGAGTTCCGCCGCCGGATTGCCCGTACCAAAAACCGTTTGACAACGCGCTGCCGCCAGCTCCGAGCATTTCCGGCACTGTGCAACTTCGGCGGCTAAAAGTTGAAGACGTTTATCAGCAGAGACAGGGGGCGTAACAGACACAGACGGCGGAGGAATTACCGATACGGGGTCGGAAACAAATGCAGGTTCAGCGGCGGGTTCCGGTTCTGCCGCTATTATTCCGGCAGCGGCAGCGGCGGTAATCTTTTTTTTGACAACTCTCTCTGCCCGCGGCAGTTCGCTTAACCCGGACAACTGCATTATTGCCAAATAATCGGAAACACCTTGATACATAAGCGGTGAGTAAACAGACCTGTTCGTTAACTTTGAAGGGACGACAAATTCATTGTATTGGCTGTGGGGCGGAATGTTGCAGTTTTTCGATTTCGCCGCGGGACAGACCGGTGATGTACATTACATCGTCTACGGAAATTCCCCGCTGCAAAGCGTTTCGGGCTGATTCAATTTTTTCTTCTACTCTGCCTTCTGCTCTGCCTTCTACAAGGGCTTCGCCGCGATTCAAACGCAAATCGTTGATAAACCGCTGCCGCTCCCGCGCCTGTTCCCGTAATTCCGGTACTGCTGAAAAACGCAGGTACTCCTCGTAAGCCTCTTTGATAAGAGGCGAATCTTGTAACAATAATTCCATTTTATTTTCCTCCAATGTCGAACCAAATGCGCAACGATTCATCCAACTGCGCAAAGCAGGACAAAGCGATTCAATGCCCAGTCCATTGTTTTTGAGCATATTGCCCAAACGTAAAAAGTGTATTTGTAAATGTCTGCTCAATACCGCATCAGGATTTTCTTCCGCACGC
>JAITQJ010000293.1 GCA_031288955.1 Planctomycetaceae bacterium
CACCGGTAAATACGCTATTATCGGGTGTTCCATAGTAACAATGAATTTGCCCGAGGAAAGAGTTACGTCAATGGCGTTGAATTCTTTTGGCGGTGTTTTCCCGCGGCAGCAGGCTTGACCGCCGCTTGTTTTTGCCAAACGAAGACTGGCAAAGTTTAATGGTTGTGCTTCGCAAACCTTTGTGTTACACTTAAAAAAGTGTGAATTCCGTTTCAATCACAGAAAAGAAAATCTATACAATATCGTCAAAAAATTACTAAAAAATACACGAGATGCTTGTCTAGAGCCTATTTTTTTAGGGAGGATTTTATGGAGCGGAGTAAGAGAGCGTTCAAGATGGCAGACGAACAATTCAAACGCATTATCGACACGAAAAACAGGTCTTCCACGCCAAGGTGAAGGCATCACTTGCGGACGAAACCCGTCTGTACTATACGCAACAGGGAATTGATAGTATAGGTTACATTTCTACTCCGTATCCTTGTGAGGCTTCGGCACATTGCCGTCCGATGCTAACCTGACGGCAACTTTGACGGCTTCGATGAGCGAACCTGCTTGAGCAGTTCCGCTCCACGCCTTGTCAAATGCTGTGCCGTGGGCAACACTCGTGCGGATTATCGGCAGTCCCAGTGTCACGTTCACCGCCGAGTACATTCCTAAAAGTTTCAGAGCAATGTGTCCCTGGTCGTGAAACATTGCTACGACTGCATCGTATTTGCCGCCGCGGGCATCAATCATAATCGTGTCGGCAGGCTTTGGATAATCTATCAATAAACCTTCTGCCCGCGCCTTATCGACCGCAGGACGGATAACTGCCGCCTCTTCGCTGCCGAAGAGACCATCTTCTCCGGCGTGCGGATTCAGCGAACAAACGCCGATATGCGGTCGGCGGTTCTTATCGGAAATCATACGCCGCATAAAGTTGTCTGCCAGTTTCGCTTTTGCTAATACGTTTTCAACGGTAATCTGGTCAAATATCGTCCGCATAGCGCAGTGCAGCGTCACGTGAACGACCGCCAAGCCCTCGTTGTTTTTTCCCGGTACCTGCGATGCAGGCAGATAAAGCATCATCGCAAAATCGCTCACGCCGCAGCGTTCGGCTAATATTTCCGTATGTCCCGGAT
Organism: Planctomycetaceae bacterium; assembly: GCA_031288955.1. Lineage (GTDB taxonomy): Bacteria > Planctomycetota > Planctomycetia > Pirellulales > Thermoguttaceae > WRKP01. The sequence goes on from JAITQJ010000293.1 coordinate 1,125, forward strand.
AATGATGACCGGCAAGATTGAGTGCCGCTTTATTGAGCGGGGCGGTTACAACGGCAGACGTTTTACCGGCGAGAGTATCATCAACGGCACGGATAACCGCCAAATAAGCGGCTTCACCGCTTCGGGCATCAACCGTACCGGGCGGTACATCAAGAAGTGCCGCATCACCGCACTGAATACACGGTATATCTGCCGGAAGTCCGCACAGCGCAGCGGCTTTGTTCATCACGCCGGAATGTCCGTACACCACGGCGTTATTGCCGGTCAAATGCTGAATTTCACTCCAAGCCTTGACAATAATTTCGGGACCAATGCCAGCGGCATCGCCCATCGTAACAGCAATCGGCTTCATTGTTAGACTTGTTCGATAACTATATTTTCACTTCGTAATTTAGTATCGCACAGATGAGATTCATTCTCAACAGGTGTCTTTTAGTCGTTTTGCTGTTTCACTCCGTCCAACGCTGCCACTTACTATTATTGTCCTCGTATTGATAATCTTTGGAATTCTGTAAATATAAAACGTCTTTTCGCAAATTGACAATTCCGCCGCATACGGTCAATCCCAGACGGCTGTTGACTTCAGAAATATACCGCTGCAATGCTTCCGCCTTCGCTTTTGTTTCCGGGTCGCGTGTTGTTATGCGGCTTTTCGTATCGTAAATTCCGATACGTCCGTCTGTATAACGCACAATGTAATCAGGATAAAACGCCCGCCTTTTGTTTTCACTTTCATATTCAACGGCAAAATAACGGTCCAACTGTACGCCGTTCTTATACCACCATTCCACGTTACCGCTCTCTTCCAATGCCTGCTCAAAACGTCGTTCCGGTTCGCTGCGTTTCTTTTGCAAATAGCATTTATCGTAAGGACACTTTTTTATGCTCTCGACCAATTCATAACTATCGCTGAAATCATCGCTCGGCGGCAGGCGGAACTCAAAATCCGTCCGCTTGCGTTTCGCCGCTATCTCTTCCGCCCTCACCGACTCGTAACGTTTCTTTGCTATATCACACATATCGCTGAAAAAACGTTGATTCTTTTCCGAACACGTTACTATCCGATGTATCAAATCCTGCTTGTCCCGATACCGGTACTCCCAGTTGAAATTCTTGAACCAACGATAAAGCGACTGTTTCACCTTTTGATAAGACCGTGCCTGATACGGCATACTCCAACGCTGCGCCAGATAATCCAACTCCCGCTGCAAATTCTCCGGCGAAACATTCATCTGAATCGTCTGAATATCCAAACCGCCGGTTATATCTTTTTCTATGTCGATATTTTCCAAAACAACGTCCGCAAGAATCGGCTTCGCCAATTTAGCGGCATCCGTTTCGATGAACTTTTTCGCCTTCGCAAGGTTGTTTTCGTAATCGGTTTCGTGCGTAATGCCGCAGTGTTCATTAAGCACTTCGACCAACACGTCCTCGAAACGCTGCATTAAATCGCCGTAGTCCGTCCGTTTCAAATACACACTCGGCAGCGAAACGTTCTGTATCCCGTCTTTCAGATACGCCGTTTTGCCGTGCTTGAAAAACTCAAAACCTTCCGCTTCCCGATTGATGATTATCTCCTGCAAATTCGTATAAACAAACGCTTGATTCAACGCCTCTTCATCGTAATGCTTTGCTTCCGGCATACGCAAAATACGTCCTACCGTTTGTATCTCAAACGTAATTGACCGTATCGGACGCAGCATCACCAACACCTGCGCCCGGGGACAATCCCAGCCGACAGCAACCGCCTCTTTGAATATCAGCACTTCAACGCCGTTATCGTTCTGCTCGATACCCTCAAAATTCACCTTCTCGTCCGACAGCCAAACCGCCAACTTTTTATTCTCATAGGTAATGCCTTTCTGCTTCAATAATTCTTCTACTTCGCTGCGCATACTTATATCAATATCCAGCATATTTTTCCTTTCGCTCGGCAACTGTACCAGCATCAGCGGCTTGACGTTAATCCCCTGTTCCCCATACAAGCCCGCCAACTCGTCCCGCTTCATCAGCGCAGCGTGCAGCACAACCTCATCGGCAGAAGACGCAAACTCGGTATAATTCCCGATTGCCTTGTTAATGTGCGTCTCCCGCTTTATCAAACCGCTTTCTACCACGTTGTCAAATGGAACTTTTACAAAACCCGCTTTCTCTTCCGCTAAATCTTCGCCGCTAGGTGTCATCAGCGGTGTTGCCGATACTTCAAACGTTAACCGCGGCTTGATAACGTCGCGAATAAATTTTTGCGAATTTTCCGTAAAATAATTGCGGTAGGCTTCATCGACAATGAGAATGATTTTTTTCCCTTCCTCACGTGTCTTGTCAAGGATTTCGATAACACTGCGTCCGTCTTCGCGGGGGCGAACATAAACA
>JAITQJ010000367.1 GCA_031288955.1 Planctomycetaceae bacterium
CCGACAACGATTGCCGGATATTTCTGTTCTTTCCTTTCTGCAATCGTTTTCGCAAGCAATACCGATGATTTTAATCGGGCTTCTCCGCCGACGTGGTCGAAATGCGTGCAGTAAAAATACAGTCCTTTGCCTGTCCGCTGACCGGCTTTATCTTTTTCGTGAAACAATCCCCATTGAACGACACGCGGACAAATGCTTTGCCCTTCCCAAGTAATGGAACCGGCAGCGTCCGGCGTGTCGGAGAGCCAAAAAATGCCGCGCTGCTGCTCGTCGAGTTCCCAGCGGTCTTTACGGAACCAAATCGGTACAGATTCGCCGCCGTCATCGCCGGACTTGTTCCGTGACCGGCTTATGACGGCATATTCCGGCAACTTATCGGACATATAGCGCAACTGATTGAGTTCGTCTTTATCACGAGTGATAACTTCTTGTGCGCCGATAAAGTCGTAATTTTCCTGCCGGACAACGTCCATCATAAAGTCCCGGCGGTGTATCCAATCATTATCGCCGTCCTGCGATATGGAGCAGCGGACGTTGATGGAAAGAACCTTAACCGGTTCCGCCGCCCGTAATGTTTCCGGCGCAGCAGTATGTACTGCAATAAATAATGTAACGAGAATCAATATGTTTCTAATCATCGCACCACCGAGTAATATCCTGCCGGTATTGTACAATAAAAGGAGACGCAATCAATATCCTCAATATCCCCGCCAGTTTTCAAAGCGGAATACGCTGACAGTTCCGTTAGAGACGGAATGTCCTGCTGCATCTGACAATCACGGCGTATGCTCTAAATACTGATGTATCCGCACGACGGTTTCGGCGTACAAGGTCAGGTACTCTTCAATTTTTTCCGAGATTAATCGTTCGTTGCCCTCTTTGCCGGCACGTTCCAATTCCAAACTCAACTTGTGAAGCGGCATTGCCCCGAAAGTCTTGGAAATTGATTTCACTGCGTGAACTTCAATCGTGAAATTTGACCAATCTTTAGTCTCAAATAAGGTTCTGATTTTCTGCAATGTATTCGGTGCCGCCGCAGTAAAATCCTGAAGCAAACTCGTATAAATTTCGCTGCTGCCGCCCGTATATTTTAATCCCAAAGCGGAATCGAGAAGATTAACCGGCGGGGCAGATTCTGCTTCCTTGTTATCTGCCCCTTTCTCTTGAAGTTTTCCCCCGTTTTTGATAATCGAAGACAAAACCTCATAATCCGAATCCACGGCAGGTTCCTCCGCGGCATTACGTGCCGTATTTTCGCCGTACAGTATCTTTTTATTCGGCACAAATTCCAAGAGCATCTTTTCCAAAACAGCCGGTTCTATCGGCTTCGGAACAAATGAATTGAAACCGGCTGCCAAAAACATATCCTGAACTCCTGACATTACGTTAGCGGTAACAGAAATAATCGGCACTGTTCTGAAATATTCGCCTTCAATCGAACGGATAATGCCCACCGTTTCCACTCCGTCCATATCCGGCATCATATGGTCCATCATCACGAGGTCGTAGAAGTGGTGTTTTATCATTTCAATCGCCTGTTCACCGCTTGCAACACACGTCACCCGACATTCGTAGGGTTTCAGCAAACCTTCGGCAATTTTCAGGTTAATCGCATTGTCATCTACGACCAATATCTCGGCTTCCGGTGCGATAAAACTCCTCGCCTTCAGACCGGATACAGCACCGACCGTGCCGCCTCCAAGCAGTACATCCCATAATTTCCGGCTGTGAATCGGACGGCGGATATAAGGCACCGAAAACGAAACATCGACTCTGGTATTATAGCGGATTATCAGGATGATATTTACATCCATTACCGATAATTCTTTGGACATCTTGCTGTATATCTCTTCGGTAATGAAGTAATGCGTAAAGAGATGCGAGTGAATTAAGGCAAAAAAGTCTATCGGCGACGACGAAAGTTTGTAATTGATTTTCAAGCCGCTGAAAAGCCGCTCCCACTGTTCCAGAAAATACGGGTCGCTTTCGAGTACCGCAACATAATACTGACTGATCTCGCTTCGCGGAATAATCGGTTCACGTATCGTACCGAACTCTTGCGGAACAACGAACGAGAACGTCGAGCCTTCCCCCCAAGCGGTATTAACGTAAACTGTTCCGTTCATCAGGTTGATGAAGTTTTTGCAGATAACGAGTCCCAGCCCTGAACCTTCGGTTTTTCGGTTGCGTTTTGTGTCAATTTGCTGAAACGTGGAGAACAGTTTCGGTAAATCGCTGTATTTCACACCGGAGCCGGTGTCCTGGACAGAAACGTGCAGCAGCAGCCGGTCATTGGACACAACACCGCTAAAGGACAAGCGGACAAAGCCCCGTTTTGTAAATTTCGCTGCATTGCTGACGAAGTTGGTAACGACCTGACGGATGCGCAGTTCGTCGCCGACGAGAACTTGCGGCAATGCCGGGTCGATTTCAATGAGAAACCGCACGGGCTTGTCCGTAAATCTGTCCATTAACGTGTTGACCAGGTCGTTACAAAACGACATTACATCGTATTGAACCGGAATGATTTCAAATTTTCCCGACTCGACTTTGGCAAGGTCGAGAATGTTATTGACAATCGCAATCAGGGATTGCGAGGCACTGCGGATACCGGCGATGTATTCCTGTTCGGTCGGCTGCAATTTCGAGCGGTGCAGGAACGAACAGAAGCCGAGAATAGCATTGAGCGGAGTTCGGATTTCGTGATTGATATTGGCGATGAAATCGCTGCGGGACCTGGCGGCAGACTCGGCAAATTCCGTTTGTACCTGCAAACGTTTGTTCTGCTGGTTGATCCAGACGGTCAACAGATACGCTACGACAACGGCGAAATGATAGATGTAAACGTCAAAATAAAAGAAATCAATGACGTTTTTGAATTTTTCATCGTACTGGTTGCAAATGAGAGTTACGGCAAAAACAGCAATGCCGAATATGTACGCTTCAAAGACCAGCCATCGGTTTTGGGCGATAATAGAGATAGTGGCACAAGCGACGAGTGCGCAGCAAATCCAGTTATCCGCATCGATAAAATACATTACCGCAGTAATAACGAGATAGGGATATATCGTTATTATTGCGGCACGGTATGACAGGGACAGAGGTTTGAAAAAGGATACGGCAATAAAGACGGCGGCGGTGCAGATAACAGCGGCGAGAGTTGCAACGGGGGGCAGTGATTCTAATCGGTTCCATTCAACGGCGGCACAAACGGCTTGTGATGCAACCGTGCCGACTAAGGTCACAGCCATCAGATTTCTATAACGATTCTTATCCATATCCGAGCAGCATTTCCCGTTATTCTATCACGGGAAAACAGGATAGTCAAACAAAACAGGCGGAGTGCGAATCTCTAACGGGGGGCGGCACCCGCTTTGTATTCGGCACAGACGGTTGTCGAAATGCCGCCGCGGGGAGTGAACGATGCCGTCAATGTCATTTGACGCGGCTGCAATAACCGAACTAAATCATCAAGAATCCGGTTCGTGATGTTCTCGTAAAAAATCCCTTCGTTGCGGAACTGCTGCAAATACAGTTTCAGACTCTTTAATTCCACACAGAGTTTGTCTGGAACATAACGGAATGTCAGCGTGCCGAAGTCCGGCTGTCCCGTCTTGGGACATACCGACGTAAATTCAGGGCAAACGATTTCAATCACATAGTCCCGGTTCGGATACGAGTTTTCAAATGTTTCTAACACGGCAGCGGGAATTGATAATTGACAGTTGGTAGTTATTATAATTGATAATTCTCCATTTATCAATTAAAGAAATGCGTTTGACCGCTTTTGAGGAATATATGCTTTTGGACAGCCATCCGGCTTATCCGATGAGTTGCTTTATCGAATTGATTTTGAAAGGTGATTTCGATTCAGCCGCCTTTACGGAAGCCGCCGATGCTGCTGTCCGGCTTCATCCGCTTTTATCGTGCAGTGCCGAACAAACGGCTGACGGTTATCATCGCTGGGTGCCGCACGAACCGGCAGTGTGCGTTATCGTATCGGAGAACACCGGTACCAGTTCTTTGCCCGTATCCGGCGGTATCGATTTGTTTCGTGAAGTGCCGCTTAAGATAACCGTTTGCCGCCTTGATGCCGCTGTCACGCAAATAACGATGGAAGTGCATCATACCGCTTGCGATGCTGCCGGTGCTTTCCGTTTCGCCGAAGATGTGTTGTACGGTTATGCCTGCCGAAAAGGAGCGGCGGATGTCAGCGTCCAGCGTGAAGCCGTCAAGCCGGAATTGCTGCCGCAGCGGGGGAAATACGGTTTAACACCGTCCGTCTGGCTGCGGATTTTGCCTAAACAACTTTGGGGACTCACACGGGCTTGGATGTTTCTTTTCAGGCGAATCCGTCCGCTTGTTCCCGTGCAGCCTCA
>JAITQJ010000028.1 GCA_031288955.1 Planctomycetaceae bacterium
GTGTTTTTCGTGGTTAATAAAATCAACCCAAACTTTCAATCTGTGCGTAAATCTGCTGTTCGGTGAAGCCTTCGAGGTCAATGCTTTTTGACGGACATACCGCAACACACGTGCCGCAGCCCATACATAATCCCGGATTGACCCGTGCGGCATACTTGAGCAGATTACCGCCGCGGTCACGCAACTCCACACGCTCTATCGCATTGTACGGACAAGCCCTGCCGCAAGCATAACACGCCGCACAACGCTGCTCGTCCACCTTTGCTATTTCAGGGTCGCGGGTCAACATCGGCTGACTCAACATTATCATTACTTTCGCCGCCGCCGCTGATGCCTGCGCTACCGCTTCAGGAATGTCCTTCGGTGCCTGACACGCCCCGCAGACAAACACCCCTGCCGAATTCGTCTCCACCGGACGCAGTTTTGGATGCGACTCCGTTAAAAAACCATACTCGTCATAACCGACTCCCAATTTTTGCGCAAGACGCTCAACTCCCGTCGCCGGACTCATCGCCGAAGCCAATACCACCATATCCGCCGCTACCGTTACCGGCTTGCCCGCCAGTGTGTCCACTCCCTTAACGATTAACTTGCCGTCCTCCTGCGTTATCTTGGAAACACGTCCCCGATGATATATCGCTCCGTCCTGTTCAATCGCCCGCCGGACAAACTCATCGTACTTCTTGCCCCCGCTGCGGATGTCCATATAAAACACGTGTGCCTCGCCGTGATGTACCTTATGCTTATAAAGCATCGTATGCTTTGCCGTGTACATACAGCAAATCTTGGAGCAATAATTGATGCCCTTCGCATTGTCCCGGCTGCCGACACACTTAATAAACACCACCGTTTCCGGCACTTTGCCGTCAGACGGACGCACCGGTTCGCCGTTGGTCGGTCCCGATGCTGAAACCAAACGTTCAAATTGCAAAGCGTCAATAACATCAGGATATTTGCCGTAACCATATTCGCCGTAACCGTCTAACACACGCAGTTCCGGTTCCGCTACCGTACCCGGCTTTGCCTTGGCAATCGAATATAGTTGATAACCCGTCGAGACAATAATAGCACCGACTTCTTCGGTTACGATTTCGTCTTGGTCTTCGTAATTGACCGCTCCGGCAGCGCATTTCTTCTGACAGATGCCGCATTTGCCGGTCTTGAGTTTCGTACAATTTGCCGCATCAATAACCGGCTTGGACGGCACGGCTTGCGGAAACGGAATATAAATTGCTGTCCGGTTACCGAGACCGAAATCAAACGTGTTCGGTATCTTTTTTTGCGGACAGGCATTCCAGCACGCTCCGCAGCCGGTACACTTCGATAAATCAACGTACCGGGCTTTCTTGCGGACTTTAACTTTGAAGTTGCCGATGTAGCCTTCGACGCTTTCAATTTCGGAATACGTCAGCAGTTTGATTTTCGGATGCTGCCCAACGTCAACCATACGGGGCGTTAGAATACATTGAGAACAGTCAAGTGTCGGAAAAGTTTCAGAAAGTCCAGCCATTTTACCGCCGATAGACGGTTCTCTTTCAACGAGAACAACTTCGTGACCGGCAGCAGCAATATCAAGAGCGGCTTGAATACCGGCAACGCCGCCGCCGATGACCATCGCCCGTTTTGTAACAGGAACTTCGATTAACTTTAAGACGTGATTGTGTTTGACTTTTTCGACGGACATACGAATAATTTCGACGGCTTTGGCGGTACCTTCGTCTTTGTTCGGATGAACCCAAGAGCAATGTTCACGTATGTTTGCCTGCTCGACGAGAAAGGAATTGATACCGGCTTGTTCGGCGGCTTTGCGAAAGGTTTTGAGGTGCATATGCGGCGAACAAGCGGCAACGACGACGGCATTCAGACCGAGTTCTTTTATTTTGTCAGCGATAAGGTGCTGTCCCGGCTCGCTGCACATATATTTGTATGTTTCGGAACAATGTACACCGGGAAGTTTTCCGATTTCAGAGGCAACTTTTTCGCAGTCCACGGTTCGGGCGATATTTTCACCGCACCAACAAATAAAAACGCCGACTTTCATTTTTTGATATGTTTTATTGAGAAATCTTACGTTATTCTACCGGCAGTATTACTTTACTGACAGCATTTCCAAACGGCGGCGGACGCTTTCGAGATTCGGGTTAATGTCCAACGCCTGTTGGAAACACCCGACGGCACGTTCTTTGTTGTGCAACTGCAAGTATGCGTGTCCCATACCGATTGCCGCCCCAAAATGATACGGATTCATATCCAAGACGATTTCGCTGTCCGCTATTGAATTCCCGAAATCTTTCATCGCAAATAATGCAATCGCCCTTTGGTTGCGTGCCTCAATAAGGAAAGGAAACACATCCAGAAACACATTGGCATAATGTACCGCTTCGCCGTACTGCATTCTGCCGATGAGACGCAGGATACAGTATAAACCTTGCCGCTGTTCTTCATCGCCTTCCCGTGTCCAAACGGATTTGATACTGCCTTCTGCCAGAAGCCGAACGCTGCGGTCGGAGTCTTTGAGCATTTTACCGAGGACGGCATTAGCGCGATACGAACCGAGCAAGCCGAGAGCCATTGCGGCGGCACGGCGTGTGTCGGTAGTTTCGGCATCGGTCATACGCAGGAGCGTATTTTCGTTGTAGTACCGGGCGGTCAAATCGACGAACTCGCGGGTACGGTGATGATTCAGATAAGACCGGTAAAACGAAGTCAAACGCGGCGGTTGCTGCTGGTTCATAACGGTTGAAACGATAATAGTAGTACAAATGATTATACCCGTTTTGCGTAGAAAAATGCAAGACGGGGCAAAATGCGGCAAATGGCGGGCAATGCAATGGTGTCCCGAAGCATTTACTCAAACGCCTGCTGCCAAAAAATAGCGGCTCGGCAATCCGTCTGATACATCATAAGTTCTTGACAAAGCCCGACCAGACGCAGTATAACAATACAAACATTACGAAACAGGAGGATCTAACGATGAAACGATTGACCGTACTCTTTGCCGCATTGGCATTAACCGTCTTTGCCGGCTGCGAACAAAGCAACACGCCGAAAACCGAACACACCGGCTTTCCGAAAGAAAAAAAAGAGGCTGCCGCAGAGGTTTGCACAGCCAGTATCGAAACCGAAGCCCAAAAGGGAACCAAAGCGGCTGTTGCCGATGCAGCAAAAGAAAAGACCGCTGAAACCCCAGCCGCCGACACTCCGTCCGCTGAAAAGAAGCCGGAAAAGTCTTACAAGGAACAGAACGCCGACATCGTCAACGCTTACAAAGCAAAGCGGCAAAAGACGAACAAACTCAACCCTGCAAACAAACCGAAAGTCTATGCTCTGCTGCCGAAAGAGTACGTAACACCTGACGGAATGGCAGTCAATCCGAAAACCGGCACGATATTTCTCTCCGTACCGAATTACGCCCGCCGTCCGAACAATGCCGGTCCGAAGATTTTTCCCGCCGTCCTCGCCAAAGTCAGTCCTGACGGAAAGACCGAAACGATTCTCGAACTGGAAAAAATCGACAACATTAAACTCGCAACTGGTCAAATCGGTCCGATGGGGTTGGCGTTCGGTCCCGACGGACATCTGTACGTTGCGGACAACCAATACTTCTTCGACCCAAGCAACAAGAGCCGTATTTTGCGGGTGTTAATGGACGGCGACAAGCCGACGGGCAAAGTCGAAATTGTTGTTGATGGTACGAAACTGTCCAATGCGATTATGTGGCTCGGCGATTATCTGTATCTGACCGACACGTTTTTCGATATTCCCGAACATCACGGTACGGGCGGCGTTTGGCAGTTCACCAAAGACGAAATCCTGAAAGCCGGTTCGGGCGAAAATCCGCCGATTAAGGTTAAGCCGATAACCAAAGGTCTTGGCGATGACCCGCATTTGCTTGCGTTCCATAGTGTCAAGAAAATACCGGGCAGCGGAAACGGCGGACCGGACGGGATGACTGCTGATTCCAGCGGCGTAATTTATTACGGCTTCTTTGATACCGGAGAAATGCACCGTATCGTTCTCGGCAAGGACGGCAAAATTGCGTCAACGGACGAGATTCATCCGGCAGGAGAATACTTTAACTGCTGTGACGGCATTTATTACGACAAGGGAACGAACAAAGTCTATATTAACGACTCGGCGGCAAATGCCGTTCACGCCTTTGTTGTTCCGAAGGCGGGCGAAAAGCCGGTGTTTGAGACGGTTTGGGAAAACGGCGACACAGACGGAGCGGACGGTTCACTTGACCAGCCGTGTGAATGTATTGTTGTCGGCAAAAAAATGATTATAGTCAACTTCGATTGGGATTTCCCTGAACTCTTGAACACGAAGAGCGACGACCCGTCAACGTTGAGCGTCATTGAGTTGCCGTAGCAAAGAGTTAGATTCAGAGCCGCAACCGTAAGATTGCGGCTGTTCTTTTGTATTGCTTAATTTTGAAGTCATCATTGCTTGCAAACAAAGAAGCGGAGCCGGTGTTATCAGACACCGCAACCTCCGCCTCATTGAACAAATGATTAGTATTCCTTTGCGTCTATCCACGCCATCAGTTTACGCAACTTTCTGCCGACATCTTCGAGAAGATGTTCCCGCTGAATGGCACGCAGACGTTTGAAACACGGCGCATTCACCTTGTTTTCCAGCAGCCATTCACGGGCAAACGTGCCGTCCTGAATCTCACCGAGAATCCGCTGCATCTCCTTCTTCGTTTCATCGGTAATAATCCGGGGACCACGCGTGTAGTCGCCGTACTCTGCCGTGTTTGAAACACTGTACCGCATATAATTCAGACCGCCCTGATAGAACAAATCGACTATCAGTTTCAGTTCGTGCATACATTCAAAGTATGCCATCTCCGGTTGATAACCGGCTTCGACAAGCGTTTCAAATGCCTTCTGAATCAATGCCGACACGCCGCCGCAAAGAACGACCTGTTCGCCGAACAAATCCGTTTCGGTTTCCTCTTTGAACGTCGTTTCAATAACACCAGCGCGGGTTCCGCCGATACCCTTGGCATAAGCGAGTCCGATTTTCCGTTCCGTATCACCGGCACCGCTGCCGAGTCCGATAAGGCACGGTACACCGCCGCCTTTGACAAATTCGCTGCGGACAAGATGACCGGGACCTTTCGGGGCGATTAAAATTGCCGTCACGCCTTCGGGCATATTGAATTGTCCGTAATGCACGTTAAAACCGTGCGTTGCGACAATGATATTACCTTTTTCGAGATTCGGACGAATCTGCGCATCGAAAATTCCTGCCTGAAGTTCGTCGGGCAGCGTCAAGACGATGATGTCGGCTTGTTTTACGGCATCTTCAGTTGTGTGCGGTTTGAAATTGTCCTTGACGGCGAGTTCGTAATTTGCCGTACCTTTCATTTCAGCGATGATGACATCGCAACCGCTGTCGCGGAGATTTTGGGCGTGTGCGTGTCCCTGGGAACCGTAGCCGAGTATCGCAATTTTCTTGCCTTTGAGTTTAGCGAGGTCGGCATCTTTGTCGTAGTAAATCGTTGCAGCCATTGGAAATGTTAACGGGGGTTAAATGCTTATTCCTGTATTATAGCGGACAACCCGGTTTTATGTAATAGGGTACCTTCTCAAAACAGCAGCAGATACCTCCGCCCCTATTTTTTTGATGAGATTGTATAGACATTTCCTTTGCGTACATTGAACTCGACCAAATCTTTGCCCGGATGCGTTACTTCGAGTTCTTTACCGTCAGCAGACACTTTTACCGGCATTGGCGTCCGCAAACGGCAAACACGGTAATAATGCGGTCTGATAACCGCAGCGGATAACTTACCGTCCTGCCACGACAAGTCAATTTCATAACCGCCCCTTGCCCGCAAACCGCAGACCGACCCCGTCTGCCACGCCTTCGGCAATGCCGGTAAAAGAATGATTTCACCGCTGTGACTCTGCATCAACATCTCCGCCATTCCCGCCGTAACACCCTGCACACCCTGATTACACTCCATTGACGGCGTTACCGTACTGTCTTCAGACAACCCTTTTTTGCCCGTCCAACTCACATCCGTCAACATCTCGTGCAAAAGAGAATAAGCCGACTCCGGCTCTTCCATCCGCGCC
>JAITQJ010000036.1 GCA_031288955.1 Planctomycetaceae bacterium
CTGCCGAAGCGAATTAAATAAACCGACGACAATAACCGCCATCAATATCAACGCCGCCGGCAAATATTGCACAAGCGTCTTTTCTGCCTCCAGCGATTTTTCAATTTGCCCGCCCCAATTTTTTGCGTAGCCCGGCGGTAATTCAATCGCCTCGATTTCCGTCCGGACTTCCTCCAACGCCGAACGCCACGGTATCGTGTCCGACGGATTACAAAATGCCGTTATCGTTTTCACGCCGCCGCGCCGATGCACCTGCGCCGGCTGCCAGACGAACGTACCGTCTTTGATAATTTGTCCCAGCGGAACGCTGCTTTGCGGCGAAACACCAACCGGTCCCCAAACCGGTATATTACGGATATTTGCAAAATCATTGCGTTCCGACGGTTCTCCCCGCAGCAGTATCGGAAACAAATTATCGCCTTCGTGATATGTTGCCGCCGGTATTCCCTGCGTTGCCCAATGCAGTGCCGTATTCATATCACTGCGCCCAATCAGCGATTGATTGCCCTTGGCTTGAGAGTAAAGCGGTGTCCAAACGAACAGCGGTTCACGCCAATTATCGGAAATATCTTTGACGCTGCGGTGCCGGGAAAAAACCGCTTGGGCTTCATCAGACAACCGGTGCAGCACTTTTTCATCGGGACCGCTGAAACGGACTTCAATGTCGTTTTGCGTCATCGGACCAAGCATAAAACGCCGGACACGAAGATGTCCCTGCGGAAACTTTTCTTTCAAATGCGTTTCAACGGGAACAATTAAGCGGTCAACGTCTTTGATTTCTGTTACATTAACGATACACATTCCGTAATTCTGCATCGGGATTTCCGGCGAGTACGGTAAATAAAACCGGGGAGGACCGCCGCCGATGAAAGACGCAACTTCCGTCACGCCCTGCTGCTGCATCAGGTACGATTCAATTTCACGCATATCTTCACCGACACATTGTATCGGCGTTTCCGATGTCCGGTAATACTCAACGAGAAACTGCGTCCGCAATGCCGGCGGAAAAAATATCTTGTTGACCTTCGTAAAACCGTAACCTGCCGCAAGCATTACCGTCAGAAGGACTGCCAACGCCGCCGCTTTATGATGAAGCGTCCATTCCAGCACCCCGCGGTACAGTTGATAAACGATGCCGCTGTGCGGGCCGGGCGGCAGTCCGTTAGCCGTTTTTTCCGCTGCTTTCCCTGCAAAGCGTTTGTCCAAATGCACGAATTGATAATACACGACCGGCGTTTGAATCATCGCAACGAGCCAACTAATCATCAGCGATACGGCAATAACAATGAACAAATCCCGGCAGTATTCGCCGGTATCATCGGGCGAAAGATACACCGGTAAAAATGCCAATGCCCCGACAACCGTTGCCCCCAAAAGTTGTGTTCCGACGTGTTTCGCTCCTTCAACGCAGGCATCTTTGCGGTTCATTCCCCGCTGCATATTGACAAGTATCATATCGCCGACGACAACCGCATCGTCAACGAGAATCCCCAGCGCAATGATGAACGAACCGAGACTTGTCCTGTTCAGCACAACCCCAAGCGGCTGCAAAACACAAAGCGTTGCTAACATCACGATAAGCAGTGAACTGGTAATCAAAATGCCGCTGCGCCAGCCCATCGCAATCATCACGACTGCTGTTACAATAAATACCGCTTCGTAAAGATTCTCCTCAAACGTCCGAACGGCAGCGATAACGTTGTCCGGCTGATAGCAAATCCGGTCAAGTTGAAAACCAACGGGAAACGTCTGCATCACGTCCTTGATTCGTTTCTCAACGTTTTCTCCCATACGGATAACATTTCCGCCGCTTATCGGAGCAATGGCAATCGCTACGGCAGATTTACCGTTGCTGCGGACAATCTCCTGCGGCGTGTCGCTGTAACAACGCCGTATTGCCGCAATATCCCGAAGCCGAACCGGTTTCTGTTCTTCGGAACTTTTCGGCATAACGGTATTGAACAATTCCGGCAGCAAAGCGTTGCCGCTGACCGACGAAGCGGCGATTTTCAAAAAGCCGTCTGAATTGCCGCTCGGAATCAGGACATCGCCGATGTCGTCAAGCGATTGAAACGAGTTACCGGGAGCGATGCGGAGCGTTTCCGTTCCGAGCGTCATCCGACCGGCAACGCTTTGAACGTTCTGACGGATAAGAGCCGCCGTAATCTGTAGCGGATGAATTTGCAGTGCCGCCATTCGGCTTCGGCTAATGTTAATTTCGATGACTTCTTCCTGTACACCCCGCAGTTCAACGCGTCCGACTTGGTCAACGTTTTGCAGTTCCCGCTGCAGCGTTTTTGCCCGTTCACGCAGTTCGGCATCGCTGTAACCGTCGCCGGTCAATGCCAGAATGATGCCGAACACGTCGCCGAAATCGTCGTGAACCTGCGGCGGCAAAGACGTAACCGGCAACTCTGATTTGCTCGCCGAAACTTTATTGCGCAGTTCCTGCCAGGCGTTAGATAATTCGGCGACGGGAAAATCTTTGCGTAAATCGACATAAATAATCGACACTTCGGGACGGGAGATGCACCGGACTTTTTCGACACCGTCAACACGGCGGACGTGCCGTTCGACGACCTGGCTGATTTGTTCGTCAACTTCTTCTGCACCGGCACCGGGGTATGCGGTAACAACGTAGGCGGTGCGGATAGTAAATTCGGGGTCTTCGAGCCGTCCCATAGAGAAGTACGCCCAAACACCGCCGAGGATAACGAGGGCGACGGTGAATCCGACGAGAGTCCGGTTTTCGATGGCATATCGGGACAGCATAGCAGTACAGCACAATCTCTAGGGAAATATAGACTCCAAAACGCAAAAGTCAAGAAAATCGCCGTTTCCCGCAAGCGGATTGCAAAGCCTATTGTTCAGACATTTTATCACACCGAGCGCAAGCAAGCGCAAGTAAAATCGCGAGTAATGTTGCTTGCGCTTTTTAGGTGTTTTTTATTTTTTCACCGTTTTTCACCGTTTTTTTCAAAAATACGCTGAAACGCTTCGGCGGTTTCCTGCGGATTTTCGCTTTCGATGACGGCAGAACTGACGGCTAACCGCATTATGCCCGTTGACAATACCTCTTCGGCATTGGACAACGTTATGCCGCCAATCGCAAATGCCGGCAGTGCTATTTCTGCTGCAATCTCCCGCAAAAATTCCAAACCTGCCGGCTCGCTAAACTCCTTCGTTGCCGATTCAAAAACCGGTCCCGCTCCGATGTAATCCGCTCCGTCCGCAACCGCCTGCCGTGCCTGTACAATGTTATGCGTTGAAACACCAACAAACATTCTGCTGCCGACAATTTGCCGCACAGCCGCCGCCGGCAATTCGTCCTGTCCAACGTGAACTCCGTCCGCCTGTGCCAGCACCGCTAAATCAGGACGGTCATTCATCATAAACAGAACGTCCTTTTCGCCGATGATTTCACGCAGAATTCGGCTTCGGGACAGCAGTGTCCGTTCATCCGCCGTCTTGTCCCGAAGTTGAATAATGTTCACGCCGCCGTCAACCAACTGCTTCGCCAAAGAAGCAAATTCCGCTTCACTGCTCCGGCAATCGAGAAGCACATAAAGTTGCGGCAAAGAAGTTAAGGAAGCGGCACCGGTGTTATCAGGTACGGTCATTTCAGCCTGTTTAACTTGTTTAACAGGAACCGGCAGCATCTGTATCGTGTAACTCCGGTAGCGCAACTGCTCAAATACTTTCGCTGTAAGCGGTTGCGTCAGTTTGGCAAATTCCTCTAGACTCCGAAGTGATTCCTGCAACCGGCTAAAATTAGCAGACAAAATATCGTCCAGCGTTTGCCGGTCATATTCGTCGGCAGTTTCAATATCCGTCCCGACATCTGATTCCGTGTTGCGGACTGCCAACCGCTCCGGCAGCGGAAAGATATTTAATGCTGTCTGCAAGGCGTGACGAAACTCCTTGAGTTGTCTTGTTAAAGCGGCATCGCCGAGAATGAACCGGGCATAATCTTCCAGTACCCGTACGGCTTCTCTGCTCCGGTTTGCCGCCGCATCAATGATTCGCAAAACGGGTACGCTGCCGCCGTCAACTGCAATTTGAACCGCAGCAGTACCGGCAGAGTTTTCCTCCGCCGCCGGGACGGGATTAACTCCGCTCAATGTTTCGATTCGCTGATACAATCCGGCAGCATCGAAACCCTTATCCCGAAGGTACTGACCGGTTTTACCGTCATCGAGGACTGCCGCGAGCAAAAGATGTTCTGTCGCAACGGTGAAACGCAGTGCTGCAGCGGCAATGGTTTTGACTCCGCCGCCGGCAGTTGAAATAACGCCGGTCGGAATATCCGTCTTCCGCCGGTCGGTTTGGGCAAAACGGTGTGCAACGATTTCGAGTGCCGATTGAAATTCCGGTGTTAACTTGCCGGCATCAACGTGAACATCGTCAAGATAAAAGCGGAGAACGGACGGCGGAGGTTTCGGCGCAGGATATTCCGTAAGCGGCGGTGCCGGTTCTTCATTATCGTTTTCTGCTGCCCCGGACAGCACTGCCGAACGGAAATCGTCAGCGGTTAATTCTTTTTCGTTAAGCCAATCGGCGGCACGGGATTCTTCTTCGTCGAAAAGCGCAAGGAGAACTTTTGCGGCATCAATGACAGACATACCCGGCTGCAAACGCAACTTGTCTGCCCGCTGAAAAACCCGATACGAAGCATTGGTCAAATCGAAACGCATAGTTTTTTTGTTGTGTTACCGCTGCATTGCCTTGATTTTTAACGCCGGCGGCATTTTTTCGACGGCATAACGAAGTGCGGTACGCGGCATCGTGTTTTTATTGTCCATAACAAAATTGAAAACGGACGGCGTATCAAAGTCTGCCGCTGCTTTAAGCATCCAGCCGTAACCTTTCTGCACCATATCTTCCGAATCGGTCAGCAAAATCTTTGCGATGGCAAAAATATCCTGCTGAAACAAACCCTTACGTGCCGGAATGATAAGCGATACCGCCGCCGCACGCCGCTGCCAAAGATTGTCCGACTTTGCCCAACGTTTCAGTTCTTTGACATACTTCGGATACATTTCGACGAACGTTCCGACGGTATGATTGCAGAACGTATCACACGCTGCCCAATTTGTTATGTATTGCGTTATCCAACGCTCCAAAAGCGGAAAATCGTCAACTTCCAACGCCTTGTGCTTTCGGGCTGTCCATTCACAGGCGGCGAAGGCTTCTTCTATCACGCCGCTTTGCCAAAGTTTTTCGCACAAAGTAAAGATTTCCGTTTTGGATTTGTCCTTCAGAGAAACGAAAAACTCTTTGGCAATTCTTCGGACAACGGGCGTTTTAACGCCGTACATTTTAACGGCTTCCTTAAAAAACCGCTGTCCGCTCTGACGCACTTTTTCGTCTGCCAGCGATTTCAACGTCTGCCGAATTTGCCGGATGATGTCTGCCATTATTTGTTACGACACTGCGATTGGGGCTGATTATAAGCCTTATCAAAGCGAAAACAAGACAAGAACAGAAATACTGGACAACGAGCGGCAAATAATTGATAATCTAGTGTGTTCCGCCGTTCATTATCAATTCACGAATGTCTCAACTTGGCTATTATCCCGGCTGTGCTTTACACGGTTCTTCTAATGATTATGAATCCTCCGTGCGGGCTTGTATGAAAAAACTGCACATCGAACTCAAAGAACTCGACGATTGGCTTTGCTGCGGAGCA
>JAITQJ010000043.1 GCA_031288955.1 Planctomycetaceae bacterium
CCTTAATCGTGTCATTCTTGCCGCCGCCTTCGATAATCGTCGTGTTGTCTTTGTCAATCACGACCCGCTTTGCCGTTCCTAAATCGGTCAACGCCAGCGATTCCATCTTGCGTCCAAGACTTTCAAAGAGCACCTCGCCGCCGGTCAGAATACCGATGTCTTCAAGCATCGCCTTACGCCGGTCGCCGTAACCCGGTGCTTTAATCGCTGCCACTTTCATCGTTCCCCGCAGCCGGTTAATCACCAACGTTGTCAAGGCTTCGCCGTCCACATCTTCGGCAATTATCAACAGCGGTCTGCCGGTATTGACGACGGCTTCGAGAATCGGAATCGCTTCTTTGATGTTAGAAATTTTCTTTTCCGAGAGCAAAATGTAAGCGTTTTCGAGAACACATTCCATCTTGTTCGGGTCGGTAACGAAGTACGGCGAAAGGTAGCCGCGGTCAAACTGCATTCCTTCGACCCACTCGACTTCGGTCTTGAGGCTCTTTCCTTCATCAACGGTAATGACACCGTCTTTGCCGACTTTATCCATCGCTTCGGCAAGAAGGCTTCCGATTTCTTTATCGTTATTTGCAGCAATCGTTCCGACCTGGGCAATTTCTGTCTTGCTGTTTTTGACGCTCACCGACATACTTTTGAGTTTGGCGATAACATCATTGACCGCTTTGTCGATGCCGTTTTTCAGTTGCAGCGGATTGACACCGGCAACGACGGCTTTCATTCCTTCGTTGAAAATTGCCTCTGCCATAATCGTGGCGGTTGTTGTTCCGTCACCGGCGATGTCGCTTGTTTTTGAGGCAACTTCGCGTACCATTCTGGCACCCATATTTTCGTAGGTGTCTTCGAGGTCAACTTCTTTGGCAACGGTTACGCCGTCTTTGGTCACGAGGGGAGAGCCGAAACTCTTTTGGATGATAACGTTCCGCCCTTTGGGACCGAGCGTTACCTTAACGGCTTTTGCCAATTTTGTCACGCCGCGCCGCAATGCTTCGCGGGCTTCCTGGTCGAATGCAATCATTTTAGCCATTGATTATTCTCCTTGTAAAGTTAATTGTTAAGTGAAGTACCGCATTTCAGTGAACATCGTCAGGAAAGCGGTTGAGTGCTGCCGGTTTAGGCGATAACAGCGAGGACATCGCTTTCACGCATCAGGAGCAATTCATCGTCGCCGATTTTGAATTCTTCACCGGCATACGAGAGGAACAGTACCTTATCGCCTTCCTTGACCGTGAAGGTCGAGCGTTTGCCGTTGTCGAGAATTCTTCCTTCGCCGATACTGACGACGGTTCCGCGAGCCGGTTTATCTTTGGCAGTGTCGGGAAGATAAAGTCCGCCCTTCGTTTTTTCCTCGGCGGTTTCCCGCCGGATGACAACGCGGTCTCCGAGGGGTTGAAGTTTCGTTCCTTTGCACGCACAATCACAACTTTTGCTTTTCGTCATAGTTTTTCAAAATTCGGGGTTGGTTTCTATAATCTTATTAAAGAGCAAAAACCGTGCCGATGGAAAAATAATTTTTAACTTATTGTATTAAAAAGAATTACGAAAAAATAAAAACATCTACCACTGCCAATTTGGCAGACGATAAAACTGCCTCGCCGAAAGTTTCCCTTTATTCCCAAGACGGACTATGAACATCAAGGGGACCTTCGGGGAACGGGACACCGCCGAGTTCGTAATACATCGGACAGTTACTCAACATTGAAATCGGCAAATCGTCCCTGTTCCGCATTATAACGGAGTCGTCCGCCAACTTCCAGCCCTGCGAAGAGTAAAATGCCACCAACGGTTCCTTGCAAAATAAAATCGCAAAAACGAAACCGCGCCGTTTGATTTCAGCAAGTGCTGTCTGCATCATTTGCGTTGCCAAACCGCTGCGCCGCTTTTCCGGCGAAATACAAACGCCCTGAATACTGGCAACGTTGTAACGGAAATTCCACGTCGTTGTTATCGTCCGAACAACAACGGCAATGTGTCCAGCGATGTCCCCGTTTACAGAAGCAATAAGTGAAAAAATCGGCGGCGAAGAATGCCACGTGCGTCTTTTTTGAAACACCGGCGACCATTCGGGAAAGCACCGGCAAAGCAAATCCCGAATGGCGGCATCTGCTCCAGCATCAATGTCATCTTCTTCGGCAAGCGTAATGTCCATAAATAACGGGCGTAGAAGAATGATGGTTTGAAAGAAACAGCCAGCAGCCGGACACGTCGGCTTGTCGTTTGGTAAACGTAAAACAGCGGACACAAACCGGGCGCACAAGCCGCCCGGCTCATTTGAGTTTCACTGCAATTACTTTTTGCAGCAACAATGGGCTTTCAGTTTCGGGAACAAAGGACCGCCGTAAATAGCCGCATCACCAAGAGCCTCCTCAATACGAATCAGTTGATTGTACTTCGCCATCCGGTCAGTTCGGGAAGCCGAACCCGTCTTAATCTGACCCGTCCCCAGAGCCACCGCCAAATCGGCAATCGTTGCATCTTCCGTTTCACCGCTGCGGTGAGACGAAATCGACGAGTAACCATTGCGGTGTGCCAACTGAATCGCCTCAATCGTTTCCGTAAGCGAACCAATCTGATTAACCTTGATGAGAATCGAGTTCGCAATGCCGTTGTCGATACCCTGTTGCAGACATTTCACGTTGGTAACGAACAAATCGTCGCCGACAAGTTGCACCGTTTTGCCGAGTTTGTCAGTCAACAGTTTCCAGCCGTCCCAATCGTTTTGGTCGCAGCCGTCTTCGATAGAAACAATCGGATATTTTTTGCACCAGTCGGCAAGGAGGTCAACGACTTCTGCACTCTTGAGCGGCTTGCCGTCCATTGTATAAACCTTTTTATCCTTGTCGTAATACTCGGACGAGGCACAGTCCATAGCGATATAGACCTGTTTGCCTGCCTCGTAACCGGCAATACCGATTGCCTCAACGAGGTCTTTCAGAGCGTCTTCGTTGCTCTGCAAATCGGGGGCGAAACCGCCTTCATCGCCGACGTTCGTTGACATTCCTTTCTTTTTCAGCACGCTTTTGAGCGAATGAAAAACTTCGCAGCCGCAGCGGATTGCGTCGGTGAAATTGGTAAAACCGAGCGGCATAATCATAAATTCCTGCACATCGACTTTGTTGTCGGCGTGCGCTCCGCCATTGATGACGTTCATCATCGGGGCTGGAATGATTCGTGCGCCGACTCCGCCGAGATAGCGGTAAAGTTCCTGACCGGTGTACGCGGCGGCGGCTTTGGCAACGGCAAGCGAAACACCGAGAATGGCATTGGCACCGAGTTTTGCCTTGTTTTCGGTTCCGTCGAGTTCTATCATTCGGGCATCAACGGCGGCTTGGTCGAGAGCATCGTAACCGATAACTTCATCGGCAAGAACGTCATTAACATTAGCAACGGCTTTGTTAACACTTTTGCCGAAATAGTTTTTCTTATCACCGTCGCGGAGTTCGATGGCTTCACGTTCTCCGGTGCTGGCACCGCTGGGAACGGCAGCGCGTCCGAACGAACCGTCTTCGAGGGTTACATCGACTTCGACTGTTGGATTACCGCGGCTGTCTAAAATTTGCCGTCCCCGAATGTCAATAATGGTACTACTCATAATGTTTCCAATCTCCTTGTTCTGTTTCAGGTTTCTGACTGATGACGGCGGAAGGCGTAGCCCCTTCCGTTCCCGCCGCCCTTCATTATAATCACCGTTTGTTCATTGTCAACGCCCGCCTATCGTTTATTTTGCGACACCTTTTGAAACGGGTAAATAATTTGAAAACGATGTTGAAAATTGTAAGGTGTTATTCGTTAACAAGTTATAGTGTGTGTTTTGATTTCATACTTGTTCGGTAATTGCAGAATTTTGAACAAAAACCTTGTAAAAGCCTACGTTTTATTTTATCGAATTTATGCAGTTTACCTATTTCACGGTTGTGAAACAAGTCTATTGAAGTTTTCACCTGCCGAATGTCGACAAGGGCTATGGAGTTCCCTATCGGCAATACTATGACCTCGTTCAATATCGTTTTTCCGTGCTATAACGTTGCTCATTACATTGACGCGTGCCTCGATTCTATCGCCGCCTCCTGCGAAAAGGATTATCAGGTCTTCTGCGTCGATGACTGCTCGACCGATAATACCTTCGACATTCTCAAACATCGGCAAAAACAAGACAGCCGCATCGTCGTCCGGCAAAACGAAAAAATCCGGTGAAGTCTTTTCCCGAAATGCCGCCTGTGCCGTATCTTGATGCCCCTTATACGCTTTTCGTTGACAGCGATGATACCATTTCACCGTATTTACTGTCCGTTACAAAAAGCGAAACAGAAAATTTTCAAGCCGATGCCGTCTATTTCAAATACATCGTTACCGCCTCCAACGGTTCTTACATCGGCGGCGATGCCGGCGACAGTAACATTCTCGAAGCCGAATTTTCCGGAGAGCGGCAGCATTTTTTCAGCGAACCGCTGCCGTGGTGCAAATTGCTGCGGACCTCGCTGCTGAAGGAAAACGATATTCGTTTCCCGGAAATTGCCGCACACGAAGACGTTTGTCATAACATTAAAGCCGTTGCTTCGGCGAAAAAAGTCGTGCAGTTGCCGATACCGCTGTATTTTTACCGGACAGGACGGCAAGCGGCATCCTGAACATTGGTACGAAAACAACTGGCTGACGGTGCATAATTACACGGCGGGCATCGGCAACTGCGGCGTTAATGCACTCGGTTACGGCGACCCGCTGGTGCTGCCGAAACCGTTTTCCGTTCATTCGCATATTGTTTTGAGCAGCCATTGTCCGTCATCGCTTTGTGTTACATTCAGAAAAGAAGTAACCCTGAACGGTTTACTCAACGGCACTTCAATTTGCCGGATGGATTCAGGGGCGTTATTTCTTGTGGACGGCAAGGTTACCGGCTCGTTGTATGGACCGCTTGACCGGACAGCGGACATTGTGCTGCCTCCGGGGACATACAATTTAGAAACGCGTTCGCTGCATCCGGCGGGACGGCACACTCTTTGGGCGGTACAAGAACACGCTGCGGTGTCCCTTTCACAGTCCAAGCCGCGGTGCATAAAGAACCGGCAATGGCTGCGGGACAGTGCAAGCGTCAGAAAAAAGTCCGCGGCGGAGTGAAACGGTGAACGATACGTCGAATCCGCTGCGGTTTATTTTTTCTCCCGTATCGATTGCATTTCCTGCAAACAGATAGCGAGAGCATCACGGGCGAGTCCGCCGCTCAATACCGGACTGCTCTTCTTTGCCGCAGCACAATCCGTAACCTCTTTCAATTCGGCGGCAAAAATGCCGACTTCGTCCAAGTCCGGCAACGCCGCTTTTTCAACTTTGCCGTCTTCCGTCAGGACTGTCAGTCCCGCTCCGTCCAACACCAGCGTTGCCTTTTCAAAATGCACCTCCGATTTCGCCATAAACGGTCTGCCCTGTTGGAAAATACAACCGCTTATTGAGGTAACCACAATGTCCGGGTCGGCAAACCGGTACTGTGTGCTGAAATACTCCGGCACACCGCTGCGCAGTCTGCCGATGGAATCAACGTTAACCGGCATTCCAAAGAGCAGGCGAATAAAATGTGCATCGTGAATGTGCAAATCAAGCAGCGGTCCGCCGATAGTGTTCATATCGTAGAAGTTTTTTAGCCAGACGGGGTCGCTAATCACACGGTCAAAATGTCCGCCGAGCAGTTTGCCGTAGCGGTTCGACTTTTTCGCTTCATAAACGAAAGCGTAGGCAGGAAAGAACGGCAGCACGTGACCGGTAAAGAGCAGTTTTCCGCTGTCTTTCGCCGCCGCTAACATTCGGTCGGCATTTTCAAGCGTCAGCGTTATCGGCTTTTCGCAGAGGACATCTTTACCAACTTTGAATGCGTTGACAACCGCGTCGGCGTGCTGATTCGGCGGCAGACAAACGTCAATCATATCGACATCGGCATCGGCGAGAAGAGCGTCAGCATCGGCGTAAGTCTTGATGCCGCTCAAGTCCGTCATCGTTCCTTGCGGACCGAAATTGCCCTTGATTTTTGTCCAATCGCCTTGCCGGCGTTCGGGCAGTGTTTCGCAGATGGCGGTTACTTTGACACCGCTCAAACGCTGATAGGAAAGATAGTGCATCATTCCCATAAAACCGAGACCGTGAATTCCAATGCGTAACATCTTTTTGGGGATAATTAAAAAGGAAGAATGAATGATGAAAAAAAACGGATACGGTAACGGTATTAACCCGCGGTATTCATTTTTAATTATTCATTATTCATTTTGTTTTTACTCGTTTTTCGTCGTTAATTTTTCGCGGTATTCGTCCCGTTCCCGCCGGGTGGCTTCGAGGTCGAACTCCAGATACCTCCATTCGAGAGCGAAATCTTCCATTTGTCCCTGAAGTATCTCCAACTGGTCGCCGTGCCGCTCCATCATTTTGCCGAAACTCTCCCAGAGTTTCCAGAGAATGTTCTGCTTTCGCCGCGGCAGACCTTCACACAGGTCAAGCATATCAATCCGCGCAAAATACATTACATCAACCTCCTCTTCTTCGCCGTCAACGTAACCCGCACCGGACAAGCGGCGGATGTCATCGTTCTGGCGGGATATTTTATCAATATGTGCTTCAGCCCGACCGTGCGAGCCGAATATATCTTCATAGTATCCGTAATCGGATTCGTAATCGCTGTTTATATCCATCGGCGTAGTTAATCCAGATATCCAAACAGAGGTAATTTCGGCGACTGAATCTGCATCAGTGCAGCCGCCGATTCGAATTCTCTATCAACGCGGTCAAACAAAAGCGAAGCCAGACGGACGTTGCCGGGGAAAAGTTTGCTGAAATGTCCCTTGAACACGTCTTGCTCTTCCCATATATCGCTGCTTACCGTCGGCAGTGCAGCCGAAAGGCAGACAACGGCAGTCTCCGGCTGCTGCTTATAAATTTCCTCAACCTTGTCAATTTCGAGATGCGAACTGATTAGATGCGTCAGCAGTTCGGGCAGTTTCCAGTGCTGTCCCAGCACGTAACCGGCATCGGCGTGGTCCCAGCCGAACGTCTCCCGTTCAATTTGCGATAAACGTTTTCCGCCGGACTTCGGCAGCCGGTCTAATACGGGACTGTATTCGGCTTGTTTCAGTTTAAGCAGCAGCGGAATCGCCATATCCTGCAACAGCGCACCGGCAAACGTCATTTCGGGGTCGCCGCATTTCAATTCCATTAAAAGATACCGGGCAAACATTGCTCTGCGAAGCGAATCCTGCCAAAGCGCAGCGACATCAAACGTTCCCGACTTGCTCTTGGGAATCAGAGAAAAGACGGCTTTCCAGAGAACAAAGTTTTTGACAATACGGATACCGACAAGAGCAATGCCTTGACGGATATTACTAATAGACGACTGAAAACCGAAAGCAGAAGAATTCAAAAACTTCAAAACCTGTGCGGCGAGACCGGGGTCGGTTTCGATAGGACGCACTAAATCATTGATATTGACTTTTGCGAGGTCGTTTTCGAGTTTCAGCACGGACAACGCCGACTGCGGCATCGCCGGCAGTTGCTCGGCAACAAGTATTTTCCGAAGTTCCTCGCGGGCAGGTGAATCGCTCATACTAAAAACGTATTGGACAACGTCCATCGGATTATAGCAGACAAAAAAACGAAAAGCAACATATTTGCTGCAAGGAGCGTAAAAATTTTCTGCGCATTGACAGGCAGGCACTGTCAGGGGACAATACGGCGTTATGTCCAGTAAGCGTATTATTTCAATCGGGACGCGGAAAATCGGCGGTGGTTTGCCGGTTCTGCTCCAAAGTATGGCGGCGGTGAAAACGACCAACGTCCAAGCCGCCGCAGAAACCTGTGAGCGTCTTGCCGATGCCGGTGCCGGTCTCGTCCGACTCGCCGTTGACACCGCCGAAGATGCTCAAGCCTTGAAAGAAATCCGCAAACGGACAACGGCAAACTTGTCCGTTGATTTGCAGGAAAATTACCGCCTCGCTGAAAATGTCGCCCCGTTTGTTGATAAAATCCGTTACAATCCCGGTCATCTGCATCACAGCGAAACGGAAATCCCGTGGCAGATAAAAGTCGAACGGATTGTCCGCATTGCCGAAAAACATAACTGCGCTCTGCGTATCGGCGTAAACTGCGGCAGTCTTGACCCCGCACTGCTTACGGCGGCAGGGGGAACAGAAGTACCGGCATTAAGCAGCGCATTACAGCACAGCGAATTTCTCGATTCACTCGGTTTTGTGCGCTACTGCGTTTCAATCAAATCGTCCGCCCCGAAAACGGTTACGGCAGTAAACCGGCAGTTTGCAGCACTGCGTCCCGATGTACCGCTGCACCTCGGTTTGACGGAAGCCGGTTTGCCGCCGGCGGGTGTGATGAAGTCCCGATTGGCACTCGAACCGCTGTTAGCGGACGGCATCGGCGACACGCTGCGGGTTTCCCTGACCGTAGCGAATGACCGGAAGAGTGAAGAAATCGAAGCGGGCAGACTTATTGTACAGAATGCGGCATCGGGCAGTATTTTAACGGAAGCGGATTGGTGTGAGGACAAACTGAATATCATTAGTTGTCCGAGTTGTGCGCGGGTGGAAAACGGACAGTTCGTCCAACTCGCACAACAGGTTCGCGAAGCCGTACAGAAATATAAGGACAAACGTTTAACAATCGCGGTAATGGGCTGCCGGGTGAACGGTCCCGGTGAAACTGACCACGCGGACATCGGATTATGGTGCGGCAAAGCGAGCGTCAATCTGAAATGCGGCAAAGAACTTGTCGGCTCATTTGAATACGGCAGCGTTATCAGCGAAATGCTGCGTTTAATCGGCAGATTGGAGGAGGCAGCGGCTTGAATTACGAAGTTTTTCAGTATCCGTTTATGCAGCGGGCGTTTCTTATCGGAACGGTTGCTGCCGTGCCGTTCGGACTTATCGGAACGTTCATTGTGGTGCGCCGCATTGGTTATCTTGCCGGTGCTGTTGCCCACTGCGCTTTCGGCGGTATCGGTATCGGACTCTATCTGCAATATCTGTTTGCCGCAACCGTTTTTGCACCGCTGTTTCCGCCGTCTGCGGTTTCGTTTGTGGTAACCGTTTTAGCCGCAATGCTCATCGGTGCGATACGCATCAAAGCGAAAGAGCGGGAAGACACCATTATTGGTGCCGTCTGGGTTATCGGAATGGCACTTGGTTTAATTCTGCTTGATAAAACGCCCGGCAGCACTAGTATATCGTCGTATCTTTTCGGCGACATTATTCTTTTAACGCAAAGCGATGTGTATCTGACGGCGGCGTTAAGTGCGGTGGTATTAGCGGTTACGGCGGTGTTTTTTCAGCGGCTTGGAGCCGTCTGTTTTGATGCCGAGTTTGCTCAACTGCGCGGCGTTCCTACGACATGGTACTTCCAACTTTTGCTTGTTTTAACGGCGATAACGGTTGTATTGTTTGTCCGTGTTATTGGTATTCTGCTGTTGATTGCGATGTTAACGTTACCGGCGGCGGCGGCGTGCCGGTTTGCGAACAGACTTTTTCCGACAGCGTGCCTTGCGGTACTTTTTGCAATGGTCTCGTCTTGGCTTGGATTATTTTTGAGTGTTCAATTTTCCGTACCGGCAGGTTCTGCCATTGTTCTGACCGCCGCCGTCTTTTACACCGTATCGCTGTTAAGAAAATAAACGGGCTTTCTTTTTTTTCACGCGCGCAAGAGCGGCGATTCTAATTCGGTAAGATGAACGACACCCCTTGATTTTCACACTCTAAAGCATATTGCAACACCCTCCTGTTAGGCAATTATCTGTGCCAGCCCCAAAAGTCTTCTGCCGGAGGAGGAAGGAAATTTTAACGTGTTTCGAGTTGAGATTTATCTAACACCTTCTTGCCGTCGCGGGCTTTGGCGGCACCGTTCTTCAAAGAATGGAATATACGGCTCACGTAGCAACGTTAAAGATTGTAACCGCAGCGCAGCGGGTTTTCGTTTCTATTCAATATATTGCAATTCTACCACAATACGATACACTCTATCCCGTCGATTCTATAAAGTTGAAAACTACAAAGTATGAAAATCTACGCTTACCAAACAAAAGATATTCCGAAATTTGCAGGTTTCTTGAAAATCGGTGAAACAACACGCACCGTTAAATCCCGCATTAAACAGCAGGGACACGAAATTCCTATCAAAAAAGATGTCGTTTGGGAAGGAACAGTCATATCAAATCGGACAAACATTGACAAAATGATTATCCGTTTTCTTGAAAAACAGGGTTGTGAAGTCATACGCTTTGACGAAACCGGCGAACAATCCGAATGGGTAAAGTGCGAAAAAGAAGATGTAGAAATTGCGTTTGAAAAAATCAAAGAGCAAATCCGCAACGAAGACAAACGCAAAGACCTCGAACAAAAGTTTTACGAAGAACTCCGCAACTGGTATTTTTGGGCGACCGAAGAAACGAAAAACCCCGATTGCTCATTGCGGATAATCATACGCCTCTTGCTCTGCTTTTTTTTGAGAGAGAAAGAACTCGTCCCGAAAGAATTGTTTGAAGAAAGTTTTATCAAAGATAATCTCAAAGAAGACGAATACCGTTATTATAAAGTGATTATCCGCAACTTGTTTTTTTATTCTCTCAACACACCGATGCAAGAACGCAGAGAATTGGAAAACAAAAATATAATCAAAAATTACAGTGTTGTAAAAAAGCAATTTCACGAAAACATACCGTTTCTTAACGGCGGACTTTTCACGGAACACATCGGCGATGATATTCCGCTCAACGATGATTACTTTTTCACTGCACCGAGAACACGGACAATTAAAGAGTTAGACGGTAAGTATCCCGTTGCCGGTATTGTCTATATTCTTTCGCAATATAAATATACACTTGACGAAGAAAGAGCCGGTGATAGTGTTGCCGGTGATTTGATTGACCCTGAATTTATCGGCAAGATGTTTGAAAGTTTGCTGGCATACATTGAAGCAGATACAAAAGAATCTCGTCAAAAAATTACGGGCAGTTATTACACGCCTCGTGAAATCGTTGATTATATGGTTAACGAAGCATTGGAAGCATATTTACTTCATAATGATGATTTACTGCAATGCAAGATTCTTGACCCTGCTTGCGGCAGCGGTGCGTTTCCTTGCGCAATTATGAACGCAATTTTACAACGTCTTGACCCGCAAAAGAAATTGACGCAAGCAAAACGTTATCAAACGAAGTTAAAAATCTTGCAACAGGTAATTTACGGTGTTGATATTCAACCGATGGCGGTGCAGATTGCAATGTTGCGGCTGTTCCTTTCGCTGGTGCAGGAAATACAACCTGACAAAAGTACGTATAATTACGGCATTGAATCGCTGCCGAATTTGGATTATAAGTTTGTTGCGGCTGATACGCTCATCGGCATTGATTGCAGCGGTTTGTTTTTCAATGCAAACCAGACGTTATTTAATGAAATTCTTGAATTGAAACGGGATTTTTTCAAACAATCAGATGCTGTTGAAAGAGCAAGATTGCGGGAGAGAATTTATCGGCTGGAAAAAGACTTTGCGGATAAGAGTGATAATGAAGGGATACAGGCGTTGTGTCGTTGGAATCATTCGGATACGGCGAATTCGTTGTGTTTTGATTCCCGTTGGATGTTCGGCGTTGAGAAGTTTGATATTGTAATCGGCAATCCGCCGTATGGAGCGGATTATCCGGCAGAACGTAAGAAGTATTTCAAAGAACATTATCAATCGGCAAAGACGATTAGCGGTAAGAATGGACAGAAAGGTTCGTTAGATACTTTTTCGCTGTTTATAGAAAACGGTTTTAATCAGGTAAAACAGGGCGGCTGGGTTCATTTTATTGTGCCTATGACCATTGTTTCGAGTGATGCAATGACGGGACTGCATAAATTGCTCGAAAAGAACTGCGAAACTATCAAGGCACTATCATTGTCCGACAGACCGCAGCAAATCTTTCCTAGTGCGCATCAAAAAACAACGGTACTTCAATTTTGCAAGGACGGTAAAAAAAATAGACGGTTTTATGCAACCCAAATGTACCGCAAGGACGAAGCAACTGCGTTACAGTCAATTATTGATAACGCTGCATTTATCAACGTTGCTGGTTTAGGTCTTCCCGGTCGTTATGCAAAAATTTCATTACCGATAGAAAAAGACATCTTGAAAAAGTTAAGGATAATCAAAACAACTATCGGGACACTACGCAAAGATGCAGGCAAACCGATTTATTACCGTATGACCGGAGGCGAGTATTATAAAATCGTCACAAACTTTTCTACTGAATCAACAAAAGAAAAAATTCTTTTATTTGACAAAAATATAGCGGATTGTATCGGAGCAATTTTGAGCAGCAGTTTATTGTGGTGGTATAATCAGGTTTATACCCGCTATCCTGATTGGAAAACATCAGAAATCGAATCGTTTCCAATACCGATTGATAAACTCACAACAGCGGTAATAAAAAAAATTAAAACGCTTTACGCAAAGTATTTGCGGGACATTCAAAAGAATGTTCGTGAACATCAAACGGAAGCGTATAAAAACATTAACTCGTTCAAAGAATTCAAAATCCGTTATTCCAAACTATTGATAGACGAAATAGACGATATGATATGTCCGCTTTACGGATTGACGGACGAAGAGCGGGACTTCATTAAGAATTACGAAATTAAGTTTCGGATTGACGAATAGACAGCCGATTTCTACGGCGGTTAAAAAACCGCGGATTTTCTTTTTTCGGCTTTCTGCCGTTTCAATGTTTTGCCCGCTCTACTGCACTGTGTTATAGTCAATTCAAAAGAGGTAAAAAAGTGTTTATAACTTGGGGCGGGCATAGATAATTGTCTAAAAGGTGGACGATTCTGATGTCATTCTAATCCATTTTTCAGCGTTGTCAATAGTGGTTTCGGGGAGAGTAATTGAATCGGAACCTTTCCGGCAGCACCGCGACCGCGTTTGCCTTTTCGCACACCGCCGTTCGGGCGGTTACTTCCGCAACAAAAAACTCAAGTAACTTTTTCGACTGTCTCGAATCGAGACGACAACCTTTAATTTGCATACTCTAAAGCATATTATACCCTCCATTTTTAAGCGATTATCTATGCCAGACCCAACATTGTTATAACACCCAAAGAGGCAGGAGTTATGATTCCCGTCCCATCAATCGTTCCCAACCTTTCTGAATGTCCAGCATCAAGGCTAACGCAAGCGGTACAACGAAGAGCGTGA